>NZ_JBLIWA010000106.1:90162-196832 GCF_047525675.1 Streptomyces sp. 796.1
CCCCGGCGCCGGGGCGACGTCGGGGCGATTCGGGGTGGCGCCGGGGTGGCCTTGGGTCAGCCGGCGCGTACCGCAGCGAGTTGCTGGGCGAACGGGACCACCTCGTCCACCTCCACCTGCGGCTCGGACGGGGCGCCGCCGACGGCGCGGGCCAGTTGGCCGGCCGCCCGGTCGATCCGGCCGCCGAGCCCGTCCGTACGCTCATCACCGGCCGCGCCCCAGTCGGCGGAGGCCGCGTAGACCCCGGTGGGTACGACGATGGCGCGCAGGTAGCCGAAGAGCGGACGCAGTGCGTGGTCGAGCACCAGGGAGTGGCGGGCCGTGCCACCGGTGGCGGCGATCAGCACGGGCTTGTCCACCAGCGCGTCCTTGTCCAGTACGTCGAAGAAGGACTTGAACAGGCCGCTGTAGGAGGCGGTGAAGACCGGGGTCACCGCGATCAGCCCGTCGGCACCGGTGACCGACTCCAGGGCGGCGCGCAGGTCGGGGCTCGGGAATCCGGTGACCATGTTCTGGGCGATGGCGGTGGCCAGCTCGCGCAGTTCGATCACCTCGATCTCGACGGGCCGGCCGGCGTCCGCGAGGTGGTCCTTGGCGGCTGTGGTCAGCCGGTCGGCCAGCAGCCGGGTGGAGGACGGCTGGCTCAGGCCGGCGACGACGGCCACCAGGTGCAGGGGCTTCATGCGGTGCTCCTCGGGGTGGTTCGGAGGTGGCGGGGGGTGGGGGTGGCCCGCCCGCCGGGGCCTGGCCGTGGTGGGCGGGCCCCGGCGGACTACGGCCGGTGGTTGGCGGTGGGCGGGCCGATCAGCCGCGGTCGTCCGCCGCGTCCGGCGTCCGGTCCGCTTCCGCGCTGGCGGCTTCGGCGGCCCGGGCGATCTGCGTCGCGTGCGTGGGTCCTGCCGGCACGTTGGCCGGGCGGCCGGCAGCGAACTCGCGGCGCAGTACCGGAACGACTTCCTCGCCCAGCAGGTCGAGCTGTTCCAGCACGGTCTTCAGCGGCAGACCCGCGTGGTCCATCAGGAACAACTGGCGCTGGTAGTCGCCGAAGGACTCGCGGAAGGCGAGGGTCTTCTCGATGACCTCCTGCGGGCTGCCGACGGCCAGCGGCGTCTGCTCGGTGAACTCTTCGAGCGAGGGGCCGTGCCCGTACACCGGGGCGTTGTCGAAGTAGGGACGGAACTCGCGGACGGCGTCCTGGGAGTTCTTGCGCATGAACGCCTGGCCGCCGAGGCCGACGATCGCCTGCTCGGGGGTGCCGTGCCCGTACTGGGCGAAGCGCCGGCGGTAGAGGTCGATCAGCCGGATGAAGTGCTCCTTGGGCCAGAAGATGTTGTTGGCGAAGAAACCGTCCCCGTAGTAGGCGGCCTGCTCGGCGATCTCCGGGCTGCGGATCGAGCCGTGCCAGACGAACGGCGGGGCGCCGTCCAGCGGGCGCGGCGTCGCGGTGAAGCCCTGGAGCGGGGTGCGGAACTTCCCCTCCCAGTCGACCACGTCCTCGCGCCACAGTTGGTGCAGCAGCGCGTAGTTCTCGATGGCCAACGGGATGCCCTGCCGGATGTCCTGGCCGAACCACGGGTAGACCGGGCCGGTGTTGCCGCGGCCGAGCATCAGGTCCACCCGGCCGTCCGCCAGGTGCTGGAGCATCGCGAAGTCCTCGGCGATCTTCACCGGGTCGTTCGTGGTGATCAGCGTGGTGGAGGTGGACAGCAGCAGCCGCTCGGTCCTGGCCGCGATGTAGCCGAGCATGGTCGTCGGCGAGGACGGGACGAACGGCGGGTTGTGGTGCTCACCGGTCGCGAAGACGTCCAGGCCCACCTCTTCGGCCTTGAGCGCGATCGTCACCATCGCCTTGATCCGCTCGTGCTCGGTCGGCGTGCTCCCGTTGGTGGGGTCCGGCGTGACGTCGCCGACCGTGAAGATCCCGAACTGCATGTCGCTTCCGCCTCTCCGTCGCTCGGGGTGACCCCCGATCCGTTCGTTCAATATTCAACCACCCCTGTCAACGAGGTGCCACCTCGGCCTATTCCGCACCCGAGAGACCCCGTCTGACCTGCTACGACTTCCTTCCGTCGGAGCCGGGACCGGTGCGGCTCGGTGCCGCCGGTGCGGCTCGGTGCCGCTTCGTACCGCCCGATGCCCTTCAGCACGGCCCAGCGCCGCGTGGTGCTGCCCGGCCAGCGCCGTACGGGGCCACGGAGCGTGCGGTGACACGTACGGTGTGGGAGGGACAGTCGAGGGCGCTCCGCCACGGACGGCGGCGCGCTGCGGTGGACGGCCGCCGAGGTGCGGCCGGCGCGCGGAGAGGGTGATGGGCACGATGCGGGTGGGTCTGGTACGGACGGTGGGCGCCGCGACGGCGCTGTACGGGGTCGCGGTGACGGCCTGGCCCGACCTGCTGGCCAAGCCGTCGGGCCTGGCGGACCGCAGCGGGTCGGTCGCCCCCGCGACCCGCACCTCGCTGCGCCCGCTGGCCTGGCGGGACGCTGCCAGTGGGCTGGCCATGGTGGTGGCACCGGAGGGCCCGGCGCTGCGCACCGCGACCCTGGTGCGGATCGCCGCGGACTTCGGGGACGCCGCCCTGCTCGGACTGACGCTGCCCGACCGCAGTCGCCGCATCAAGGCGGTGGCCGTCTCGGTCGGCTGGGGCGCCCTGTCCATGGTGGGCCTGCTCGGGCGCGGGGGCCAGCGGTGACCGCGGACCTGCCCGGGTCGTCCGCCGGCGGCGAGGCCGCGCTGGTGCTGCCGGCGTCGGACACGCCACCGCGGGCCGCGGTCCTCGTCCTGCACGGCGGGCGCGAGGACGGGCTTGAGCCACCGCCCGCGCTGAACCTGCCCGGCGCCCGGATGGTGCCGTTCATCCGGGCGATCGCACGGGCCGCCGCCGGCCACGCGGTGGCCGTGGGCACCGTCCGCTACCGGCACCGCGGCTGGAACGGCGAGCGGGACGACCCGGCCCACGACGCGCTGCGCGCCCTGGACGAGTTGACCGCCCTGCACGGGCCGCTGCCGGTGGTCCTGGTGGGCCATTCGATGGGCGGCCGGGCGGCACTGCGGGCCGCGGCAGCGCCGCAGGTGCAGGCGGTGGTCGGGCTCGCACCGTGGTGCCCGGACGACGAGCCGGTGGCCCACCTAGCGGGCACGAAGGTGGTCGTGCTGCACGGTGACCGGGACCGGATCACCTCGCCCGACGCCTCACGCGCCTTCACCGACCGGGCCCGGCGGGCCGGCGCCGACGCCTGCACGCTGCTGCTCGCCGACGGGGACCACGCCATGCTGCGCCGGGCCGCGGCCTGGCACGCGCTCACCACCGGGGCCGTCAGCGGGCTCCTCGGCCTGGCCCCGCTCCCGCCGGTGGTCGCCGCCGCGCTGTCCGGCGCGCCACGTCCGCAGCGGCCGGCCGAGGACGGCGCGGCACAACCACTCGGATCGGAGCGGCACGGGTAGATCGGCCGGGCAGGCCCGTACCTTCCGCTGCCCGCGCCGCGGCGGGCCCGGCGGCCGTGCCGCCCGTCCCGCTCGCGCCACGGACGCGCCGCGCCCGCTACGTACGGCTACCGGCCGCTCGGCTGACGGTGACGTCGCAGGTGGGGCGCACGGGTGACACGTTGGGGGCGCGCGGGCGCACCGCCCGGACCTGGTGGAATCCTCTGGTGACGCCCGGGTGCCAGCCCGGCCAAACGCCCATAAGGTAGCGCCAGGGTGTGCGGGGAACTGATCCGACCGGATCGGTGGCCCGCCGGCGGCGCGGGCCCGGACCGGGTGTGCGGGTGGCCGGTGCTCCGGCACGGCACGCGGAACGACGGCGAGGTGCGGTACACGGTGCGGACATCACCACGGCACGGCCTCGGGCCGCTGCGGGGTGCGCACTGCGGGCACCGCGCGCCGCACCGGACCGCGCGGACCGTACGCGGTGCCGTCCGTCTCCCGTCTCCCGTCTCCCGCGTCCCACCTGGGCGAACGTCGGTCGGCTGCGGGCTGACCCCGGTTTGGCGGGCCGTTTCGGGCACGCCCCGTGCTGGCAGGGAACGGACGACCTACCAGGTCGTGGGCAGCGGGTACCCGCGAGCGGGCTAGAGTCGGCGACCCGGCAGGGGTGCTGGGGGTTACGGCGCGGTGGACACGGAGGAGACGGACGTGGAGCAAGGCCGGAAGAACGACGCCGGACGCGAGGCCACGCGCAGCGCCCCGGACAGCCGCTCCGGCCCTGCCACCGCGCAGCAGCACCCGGGCCACCGCGCGGGCTCGGCGGGCGCCACCGGTACGGGCGCGGGCGCGGAAGGCGCCCACGGCAGGCTGCAGGACCGGCCGCACCCCGGCGGCGTGGACGACTCCCACGACACCGCCGAGACCGCCCGCACCAGCACCACCGCCACCACCACCGGCACAACCGCCACCACCGGCACCATCCGCCGCGCGGGTGAAGGCACCGGAGGACCCGGCGTGGAGGGGGATGGGGCCGGTGGCCAACTCGCCTGGCTCAACGAGGCCAGCGTGCGCATCGGCTCCACGCTCGACCTGGTCACCACCGCACAGGAACTCGCCGACTTCACCGTGCCCCGCTTCGCCGACGGAGCGGCCGTGGACCTGTTGGAGTCCGTGCTGCACGGCGAGGACGGCGCCCAGCCGGGCGGCAGCGGCCGGCCGGCCACCCGCGCGCTGGCCGTCGCCGCGATCGACGCGCTGCTGCACCTGGAGCCCGACCCGGTCGGTGAGCTGAGCGCCAACGTCCACGACCAGTTCGCCAACGAATGCCTCACCCTCGGCAAGCCGGTGCTGGTCAGCCACATCCAGCCGGACGAGTTCGTCCGGGTCGCCCCCAGCCCCCGGGCCGCGGAGTTGCTGCGCCGGGCCGGGGTGCACAGCTATCTCGTGGTGCCGTTGATCGCCCGCGGTGTGCTGCTCGGCGCGGCGGACTTCATCCGGGCCGGCGACCGGGCCCCGTTCTCGGCCCTCGATCTCGAACTCGCCACCCAACTCGCTTCCAGGGCCGCCCTGTTCGTCGACAACGCGCGCCTGTACGAGCGTGAGCGCGAGCACGTGGTGACCTTGCAGCGCAGCCTGCTGCCCCGCGCCACGCCGCACACCCCGGGCCTGGCGGTCAACCACTGTTACGCACCGACGGCCAACCCCAGCGAGGTGGGTGGCGACTGGTACGACGTCGCGCCGCTGCCCGGGGGCCGTACCGCGCTGGTGGTCGGCGACGTGATGGGGCACGGCCTGGCGGCGGCGGCCACCATGGGGCGGCTGCGCGCCGTGGGCCGGACGCTGATGGCGATGGACATGGCACCCGACCGGGTGCTGGCCCGGCTCGACCTGGCCGCCCGCGATCTGGAGGAGGACCAGGTCGCCACCTGTCTGTGTGCCGTCTACGACCCGGCCGACGCCAGCTTCACGGTGGTCAGCGCCGGCCATCCGCTGCCGATGCTCATCGGGCCCGACGGCACGGCCTCCTTCCTGGAGGTGCCGGTCGGCGCCCCGATCGGCGCGGGGGTGATCCCGTACGACGGGCTGCGGGTGCCGGTCGAGCCGGGCAGCCGGCTGGTGCTGTACACGGACGGGCTGGTCAAGTCGCGGACCGCGGACATCGACAGCCAGTTGGACCGGCTGCTGCGGTCCGCATCGGCGCTGCGGTCAACCGACCTCGACGCGGTGGCCCTCAGCGACCTGGCGCCGGCCGGCAGCGAACGCTTCGACGAGGCGGTGCTGTTGGTGGCGGCGGCCCGGCCGGCCGCGGTGGCCGCCGGGCTGCGCGTGTGGGACCTGCCGGGCGACGGCTCGGCGGCCGGGGCGGCGCGCAGGCACGTACGGGAGCAGCTCGACCTGTGGCACCTGGGTGACCTCGCGGACGTGACGGAGCTGGTCGTCAGCGAACTGGTGGGCAACGCGCTGCGCTACGGCGGCGGGCCGGGGCGGCTGCGGATGCTGTGCGATGACCGGCTGCTGGTCGAGGTCTCCGACACCGGCCCCGACCTGCCCCAGATCCAGCACGCGTCGCCGAGCGACGAGGGCGGCCGTGGCCTGCAACTGATCAACATGCTCTGCCGGCGCTGGGGCTCGTGCCGTACGGCCACCGGCAAGGTGGTCTGGGCGGAGCAGGACGTGCCGGCGGGAGCGGCGCGCCCGACGGCTCCCTGAACGGGGCCGCTGCCCTCCCCCTGTTCGCCCTCCGTCAGTCGCCGTGCCGCCGGCCGTGCGCGTACCGGCCGTAGCGGTGCCGCTGCGGGTCGAAGAGGTTGCCCGCGGCGCCACCGGCCACCAGGCCGGTGGCGATGAGCAGGCCGTGGCTGGTGAGCACGCCGACGGTGAACAGGGCCACGGCGATGGCCAGCAGCAACCAGGCGGGGCCGCGCCGGTACTCGCGTGGCGCCTGCGGCCTGCCGTGCCCCATGCCGTGCGCGAAGTGCGGGTCCTGCCGCCGGGTCAGGGCGGCGAGGCCCTCCAGTACGTCGCCGCCCGCGGCCCGCTCGCCCGCTCGGGACGGGTGCTGCCGCGGGTCAAAGGACCCGCTCGGTCGTGGAGTCATCGGCGTCCCCTTCGTCTACGCGGTCCGCACGCCGTCCCGCCCGTCGACGCGGGCCCTGCCGGGGCCGTCGTGCTGGCTTCCACGATCACGTCCGGGGCGGCGCGTACGCCATCGGTGCTGACACCCATTTCGGGGGGTGGGGAACCTGTAGCCGGCACCGGGAGTGGGAACCCGTGACCGGCCTCCGCCTGCGCTTCCCTGCCGGGTGCGCGAGCCGGCCCGCGCACCCGGTGGCGCGCCGGGCACCGGTCAGATGGCAGCCTGGGCGCAGACCGGTGCATCGGGCACGGGGTTCACACCAGCGATAGTGGGGTCAGGAGATGAGAGGAGACCGTACCGCCGCGTCCGCGGCTGGGTGCACGGCGGGGTCTGCGGCTGGGTCCGGGTCCGTGGCCGGGTCGTTGTTCCGGCGGATCTTCCTGCTGAACGCCGCGGTGCTGGTCGCGGCTGCGGCCCTGCTGCTGCTCGGCCCGGTCACGATCTCCACCCCGGTGCTGCTGACCGAGGCGCTGATCCTCAGCGCCGGGCTCGCCGTCATGCTGATCGCCAACGCCGCCCTGCTGCGCCTCGGCCTCGCCCCGCTGCAACGCCTGACCCGGGCCATGACCACCATCGACCTGCTGCGTCCCGGGCCGCGGCCGGTGGCCGCCGGGCACAGCGAGATCGCCGACCTGATCACGACGTTCAACAGCATGCTGGACCGGCTGGAGGCCGAGCGGGCCACCAGCAGCGCCCGCGCCCTCTCCGCCCAGGAGGGCGAGCGCCGGCGCATCGCCCAGGAACTCCACGACGAGGTCGGCCAGACCCTGACCGCCGTGCTCCTCGAACTCAAGCGGGTCGCTGACCAATCCCCGGCCCCCGTACGCGAAGAACTGCTCCTGGTGCAGGAGACGACCCGCGGCAGCCTGGACGAGATCCGGCGCATCGCCCGCCGGCTGCGCCCCGGTGTGCTGGAGGAACTGGGTCTGGCCAGCGCACTCAGCGCGCTCGTCAACGAGATCCCGGACCACGGCGGGCCCACCGTCCGGCGCCGGGTGGCGGGCCCGCTCCCCGCACTCGGCGACGAGGTCGAGCTCGTCCTGTACCGCGTCGCCCAGGAGGGCCTGACCAACGCGGTGCGACACGCCCGGGCGCGCCACGTGGACCTGTCGCTGCGCCGGCTGCCCGACGCGGTGGAGCTGCGCATCCGCGACGACGGGCGCGGGCTCGGCGGCGCCCCGGAGGGTGCCGGCATCCGCGGCATGCGCGAGCGCGCCCTGCTCATCGGGGCCGATCTCGCCATCGGCCCCGGCCCCCAGGACGGCACCGAGGTGCGCCTGACCGTACCGACCACCCAGCGGGAGCCCCTGACGTGAGTGAACCGAAGAAGACCCGCATCCTGCTCGCCGACGACCACGCGTTGGTACGGCGCGGCGTCCGGCTCATCCTCGACAACGAGCCCGACCTGACGGTCGTCGCCGAGGCCAGCGACGGCGCCGAGGCCATCGAGGCGGCCCGCGCCGAACAGCCCGACCTGGCCATCTTGGACATCGCCATGCCCCGGCTGACCGGACTCCAGACGGCACGGGAGCTGTCCCGCAGCCAGCCGGCGCTGCGCATCCTCATCCTGACCATGTACGACAACGAGCAGTACCTCTTCGAGGCGCTCAAGGCCGGAGCGGCCGGCTACGTGCTCAAGTCGGTGGCCGACCGCGACCTGGTGGAGGCGTGCCGTGCCGCCATGCGCGACGAGCCGTTCCTCTACCCCGGGGCGATCACCACGTTGATCCGCAACTACCTGAACCAGGCACGGGCGGGCGACGGAGTCCCGCACAAGGCCATCACCGACCGCGAGGAGGAGATCCTCAAGCTGGTCGCGGAGGGCCACACCTCGAAGGAGATCGCCGACCTGCTGGTGATCAGCGTGAAGACCGTGGAACGGCACCGGGCCAACCTGCTGCACAAGCTCGGCCTGCGGGACCGGCTCGAACTCACCCGCTACGCCATCCGCGCCGGCCTCATCGAGCCCTGAGAGCCGGCCGGCCGGCTCGTCCGGCGAGCGGGCGGATGCGGGGCAGTGCGGAAAGCGGCGGCCTGGGCCCGTACGGGAGGTGGTTCAGCTCGGCCGTACTGCCTGCGGGCCGCCGCGCTCCACCACGGTCTTCAGCTCGCACAGGATCATCGTCCAGCCCAGCGAGACGGCCCGGAGCATCTTGCTCTGTGGGCTGTCGAACCCGTCGTGCACGATGGTCAGCTTGCTGCCCGCCGACGGCTCCTCGGCCTCCTCCAGGGTGAAGGTGACCTGGGAGCGCTCCGTGGCCGCCGCGGCGAACTCCTCGTCGGACTCGATGCCCACGATGGTCCGGTGCTCGGGTTGCAGCGGGTGCCAGGTGTAGGCGAGCCGCTTGCCCGGCTCCGCCACCAGGACGCGTTGCCCGTAGTCGTGGAAGTCGCCGTTCGGGTCCATCTTCCAGTCCACCGGCGACCCGACCTGCCAGTCGGAGCGCGGTCCGGTGCCGCCCATGTACGCGGCGACGTACTCGGGGTCGGTGAGGGCCCGGTAGAGCTCGTGCGGGGTGCCGTGTACGTAGATCACGTACTCGTAGGCGGGCTTGCTCATGCCTCGTGCCTCCAGGTCTTGCTGGGGTGGGGACGGCGCCGGGCGGCCGGCGCGCCCGCCCGGGCGACCGCGGTGGGCCGGCCCGCGGTGGACCGGGGCCGCCACGGATACGGGATGCGGTGGGCCGGGGTCCCCGGAACGGGATGCGGGGTGCACGCCTCGTCCACTGTCTCCGCCGGCACGGCGCTGGGCAACCTGCGGGCGACGCGCCGGCCGGGCGCCGCGGCGGGCCACGGGCCGCTCCCCGCGTGGCGCCGGGGGTGGCCCGCGGGGGCCGGTTTCGCCGCGGTCGCCGTGGCGTCGGAGACTGGGTGTGCGGGGTGGGCGGCGGCGTGAAGGCCATGTCCGAATCCCGCCAGACGGGGCGTGTGACGTGGCGCAAGCTGGTACCCGTACGACGCACGAAGACGAGGGAAGGACAGGCCGATGACGGTCTACACCACCATCGACAGCCCGCTCGGGGAGTTGCTGGTGACGGGTGAGCGCGACCCGATGGCGGCCGGCGGCACCACCGTGACCTCGCTGTCGATGCCGGGCCAGCGCTCCGCGCCGCAGGTCCGGCCCGACTGGGAGCCGGACGCCGGGGCGCTCGCGGCGCCGGTGGAGCAGGTGCGCGCCTACTTCGCGGGCGAGCTCACCCACTTCGACCTCGCGTACACGGCGGGCGCCGGCACCGAGTTCCAGCGCCGGGTCTGGGCGGCGCTTGAGACCGTTCCGCACGGCAGCACCACGACGTACGGCGCGATCGCCGAGCGGATCGGCGCCCCGCGGGCGGCCGTGCGCGCGGTGGGCACAGCGATCGGCGCCAACCCGCTGCTCGTCCTGCGCCCGTGCCACCGGGTCATCGGCGCCGGCGGGGCGCTGACCGGCTATGCGGGCGGGCTCGACCGCAAGGAGGCGCTGCTCGTGCACGAGGGCGCGCTGCCCGCGCGCCTCGGCTGAGCGGCAGGTCGGGGCCGCCGGGCATCCGGCGGCCCGCGGCACCCCGCGCCCTGTGCTCCCCCGTTTCGAGAGGTCGTCCGTGAACGCGCTCGTTCCCTGCCCCCGCACCACCGTGGCGCCCGGCGCCGTGCACGTGCCCGACTGGCTCTCGCCCGCCGAGCAGCGGTCGCTGGTGGACGCCTGCCGGCGGTGGGCGGTGGGCCCGGTGCCGATGCGGCACGTCCGGCTGCCGCGGGGCGGGACGATGTCGGTGCAGATGGTCGGGGTGGGCTGGCACTGGCGGCCGTACGCCTACACGCGGACCGCGCCGGATGTGAACGGGGCGCGGGTGGCGCCGTTCCCGACGTGGCTGGTGGAGTACGGCCGGCGGGCGGTGGCCGACGCCTACCAGGACCCGTCGGCCGCGGCCGGCTACGCGCCGGACGTGGCCCTGGTCAACTTCTACGACGCGGCGGCCACCATGGGCCTGCACCAGGACAGGGACGAGCGGTCGGCGGCGCCGGTGGTCTCGCTGAGCATCGGGGACAGTTGCGTCTTCCGGTTCGGCAACACCGAGCGCCGCGGCCGGCCGTACACCGACGTCGAGCTGTGCTCCGGTGACCTGTTCGTCTTCGGCGGTCCGTCCCGCTTCGCGTACCACGGGGTGCCGAAGGTCAGGCCGGGCACCGCGGACCCGGCCACCGGGCTGACCTCGGGTCGGTTGAACATCACGCTGCGCGTCACCGGGCTGGCCGCCGGCGGCTGACCCGGCCGGTACGGGCCGCCGGGGGGGTAGGGCCGGCTGCGGCGCCGGCCCTGACCGGTGCCCATGCGCGGGGCCCCGGCCGGTGCGTACCGGCCGGGGCCCGTGCTGTC
Source organism: Streptomyces sp. 796.1 (assembly GCF_047525675.1). Lineage (NCBI taxonomy): Bacteria > Bacillati > Actinomycetota > Actinomycetes > Kitasatosporales > Streptomycetaceae > Streptomyces > Streptomyces sp. 796.1. The sequence continues at coordinate 101,082 of NZ_JBLIWA010000106.1, forward strand.
GGCGCCCGGGGCGGGGCGCCTGGGTGTGGGGAACCCGGGGTGGAGCGGCTGGTGCGGGGGCGTCAGCAGCTCAGGTTGCCACCGGGGGTGGTGCCCAGGACCTGCACGAAGCGCTGGTAGGCGTTGATGCGGCTCTGCACCTGGCTCGGGTTGCCGCCGTTGCACTCCAGGGTGCCGTTGATGGACCGGATGGTCTCGCCGAAGCCGGCGCCGTTGACCATGGCGTTGTGCGGGGTCATCGTGCCGGGCCCGGACTGGGTGTTCCAGTACCACAGGGCGGTCTTCCAGGCCACCGCCGGGTCCCGCTCGACCAGCCACGGGTTGCCGAGCAGGTCGATGCCGAGCGCGTCACCCGCGGCCTTGTAGTTGAAGTTCCAGCTCAACTGGATCGGCCCGCGGCCGTAGTACGCGGCCTGGCCCGCGGGACAGCCGTAGGGCTGGTTGCGGTCGCAGTAGTGCGGGTAGTTGGCCTGGTTCTGCTCGACGATGTGGACGAGGCCACCGGTCTCGTGGTTGACGTTGGCGAGGAAGGCGGCGGCCTCCTGGCGCTTGACCGTCTCGCTGCCGGTGTTGGCGAAGGCCGGGTACGCGGCGAGCGCGTCGGTGAGACCGCGGTAGGTGTAGAAGGGGTTCCGGTTCGGGAACATCTGGTTGAACTGGGCCTCACTGACCACGAAACCCTCCCCGGTGGGCGGGTCACCGCCGCCGTCGCCACAGGCGCCCTGGTCGGACCAGACGTCGGCCGAGCCGGGCTTCTCGTTCTGGGTCCACCACTTCGCCGACCAGTTGTGACCGTTGTACGAGACGGTGTTGCCGCCGGTGTAGACGGCGCTTGAGGTCCAGCCGGCGGCGCAGGCCGTCGCGGCCGACGCACTGGATCCCGGCAGGAAGACTGCGAAAGCGAAGGCCGAAGCCAACGCGGCGAACAGGGCGAGCAGGCGTTGTCTCATGGGGCTTTACTCCTTCGCACGGCCACCGGACGCGGTGGCCCACGGGCCGCGCCGATGGCTTTGGGGGGAGGAAACCAAGGTGAGGGGAACCCAACCGAATCGCCCTGAACCTGTCAAGGTATAGACCAAAAGCGATGCCACCCGGGCACCCCGCACCTGCAAACGGTCTCGCAGCCACCCCAGGCGTCACTGCACTGCCCGCGGGCCCCGCGAACGGGCGCACCCGGCGCGTCCCGCACCGCACGCCCCCAGCCCGACCGGGCGCCGGACCAGGCAGAAGAGGGCGCAAGCAGGCGGCCGGCCAGGCGTGTTCGGATGTCGCGGCGGCCGGCGGCCGTGGCCCACACACCGAGCTGACCGGGCGCGGCCGGCGACGCTCGGGGCGACGGCGTCTGCAAAGATCGCAGGCGTCCACGGCAGCCCGTACGACCCACCTTGGAGCAGTCCCATGCGCGTCATCGCCTTCGACCACCTCGTCCTGACCGTCGACGACGTCGAGCGCTCGCTCGCCTTCTACTGCGGCCCGCTGGGGCTCGACCCGGTGCGGGTGACGGAGTGGCGGGCGGGACAGGCGCCGTTCCCGTCGGTGCGGGTGAGCCCGACGACCATCATCGATCTGGTACCGCGGGCGGCGGACGCACCCCGGGGCAGCAACGTGGACCACATCTGTCTGGTGGTCGAGCCGCTGGACTGGCAGCAGGTCGTCGCGTCCGGCGAGTTCACGGTGGTGGACGGCCCGGGCGAGCGGTTCGGCGCCCGGGGCTCGGCGCAGTCCCTGTACGTGGCCGACCCGGACGGCAACACGGTGGAACTGCGCTGGTACCCGCAGGACGCGTGAGGCGGAGCGGGGCGGCCTGGACGTGTGAGCCGGAGCCGGGATGCCTGGAGGGACGCCCGAGCGGGGGACGTCCGGCCGACCCGGGGCGGTGCCCGCTTGCCGCGGGGGGGGGGCGGCCCGGCGTCGCATGACGCCGGACCTCTCCCCCCCGCTCCCCCGTGGGCGCACGGCTGCGCGTCCCGCCGGCCGCCGCGCCATCCGCCGGCCGCGGCGCGCCCGGAGCGTGGTGCCGTCCCCCGTGGCGACACCCCGCCGTCGGCGTCGCCCCGGCGGCGGCGCGAGCATGCCTGCCGTCCGGGCCGGACCGGCGCCCCGGGGGGCTCAACTGTCCTGCTGCATCAGGTAGTTCGATCGGAACGCCGGCGCGGGGCCCGGGGCGCAGCGGGGCCCGGGGCGCAGCGGCGCCCGGCGCCACGGCGGGCGCGGGTCAGGCTGAGCCAGACTCCGCACCGCCGGACTCCGCGGTGCCGGGGTCCGCGGTGCCGGGGTCCGCGGTGCCGGGGTCCGCGGTGCCGGGTGGGGCGCCATCGGGTGAGGCGGCGTCAGGCGGTGCGAGGACGGGCGGGGCGGGGCCGGGTTCGCCGTTCCCGGGCGGCACGTCGGCCCCGGCGGCCCGTGTCACGCCCGCCGCTCCCGTACGCATCCGATCCGCGCCCACCCGCTCCCCAGCCACCGGCCTGCGCCCGGCGAGCCGGCAGCCGAGGCAGTCCGGGTGCCCCTGACGTGCCGACAGGTCGCGGACCCGGATGCCCCACTGCTCGCGCGGGCGCACTCCGCTCGGCTTGCCCCAGCCGGCCAGATGGAGCAGCCAGGTCACCACGGGCGCGGCCACCAGCAGGCCGAGACCGAGCCACAGACCCACCGGACGCCAGCCGACCAGCCCCGCCCCCGCCACGCCCGAGCCGGCGACGGCGAGCGCACAGCCCGTCCAGCCGGCCACGGTGTGTCCCTCGTCCCACTGAGCGTGCGCACTCATGCGTTTCTCCCCCGGGCCGCGCCGCCGGGCGCGGGTATGGTCTCTGACAGAAACGATATGGCTTACGAACTAAGCTTCTTAGAAGCTAAGGAGATTTCGCTTGGAAGGCAACCCCCACCCCGCGACCACGCCCCAGGAGGCGCAGCGGGCCATGGACCACTTCGTCGCCGCCAGCCATATCGCCCAGCAGGAGATCGCCCGCCGCCTCGGGCTCAACTCCACCGACTTGACCTGTTTCGGCTACGTACTGGAAGCCGGCGCCGAGCCGCTGACCGCCGGCGACCTCGCCGAGCGGGCCCATGTGACCACCGGCGCCGTGACGGGCATCCTCAACCGGCTGGAGCGGGCCGGCTTCGTCGCGCGCCAGCCGGACCCCGAAGACCGCCGCCGGGTGCGCATCGTCGCCGAACCGGCCGCGCTGACCCGCGTCTACGCGGTGTACGAGCCGTTCTACGGGCGGCTGGCCGCGCTGTACGCCGACTACTCGGCCACCGAACTGGCCACCCTCGTCGACTTCTTCCGCCGCGCCGACACCCTGGTCAGCGACTACCTGGAGGAGACCCGGAGCCGAACGGTGTAGCCGCCGGGCGCCGACGCCGGGCGCGCCGCAGCGGCCGGTGACGGCGCGACCACCCTCCCCCCGCCGATGAACACCAGAGCAACACGGCTCGACTTCCAGGCTTCCCGCACGCTACGGAGCGCGGCCCCCCGTTTCACGTGCCCGAATTCCCACAACCCGGGCCCGGCTTCGCCTGTCTCACCGGCAGGAGTTGGACCAGGCACGACGGAGGAGAAGTCGGTGTCACCCAGACGTAGACCACAACCCCACCCCCGCGGCGGGGTAGTTCGAGCACGGCGCGCCCCGGGTGGGGAGCGCCGTGCGGCGCACCGGCTCGGTGCGGCCCTGGTGACGGTGCTCGCGCTGGGCGCGGGGCTGACCGGTACCACGGCCCCCGCGGCGGCTGCCGAATCCGCGGCCGGCGGCCCGCAGGTGCCGACCACCACGATCCCCGGCGAACGGATGGTACTGCCGAGGTCGGCGGGCGCGATCGCCGCCGACGGCACCGGATACCTGTCCTCACTCTCGCCGCGCAACCCGAGCGGCCGGGCAACCTGGGTGGGCGACGACGGCCGCAAGGTCGCCGACCTGCCCATCGCCGCCGCGTACAACGGCGGCTACGGCCTGGAGCGGGTGGCGGACAGTCAGGACCGGCGCATCCGGCACTACGCGAGCGGCACCACGGTGACCGTGGACGTGCCCGAGACCGACGCCGTCACCGACGTGTTCGCCAAGAACCGGCTGGTCACCCTGCGCAAGGTGAACGGCAAGAACACCCTGCGGCTGCTTGAAGTGCCCGCCGGCGGCGGCAAGCCGGTCGAGCGGGCCGTCACCGGGCTGCCCGACGACATGGGCCCCTACCTGTACACGCCCGCGTCCGACAGCACGGGGGCGGTGTTCTGGTACAAGCCGGTCGGCGACGGCCCCTGGCGCACCGTGCTGCTCGACTTCGCCAGTGCGAAGGCGACGCTGCTGCCCACCGAGCAGTACGGCGTCGTGGAGTACCCGCGGCTCTCGCCCGACAAGATCGTCTTCCTGGCCGTGGACAAGAAGTTCGACGTTTCGCACACCTACGTGGTCGACCGGCACCACCCCGAGCGTCCCGGCACCGCGATCACCACGCTGGACGGCGCAACCGACTTCAACACCGAGACCGGTGTGGTGGGTGACTGGCTGGTGTACGTGAGCCCGACCGACAAGCAGCGGCCGGTGCGGGCCGTGCCGCTGTCGGGTGGGCCGGTGCGGACCCTGCTGCCGCGCTCGCGGGACCTGATCGTCTCCGCCGAGGACGGCAGCCTGCTGGTGGAGGGCGGCAGCGGCGCGGACGACTGGGCGCTGCGCCGCATCACGGCCGGGCCCGGCGGGGAGCCGGCCGTCGCGGTGCGCACCGCGCTCCCGGCGCGGTCGGTGTGGGAGGTCGGCGGGCTCGCCGTCGACAAGGGCCGGGTGCTGCTCGCAGGCGAGAACCCGCGCAGCACCGAACCCTACGACGGCACCTCGCTGTCCACCTCCGACCTGTCCCTGTCGACGGACGGCAAGCTGACCGCCGGCCCGCTGCGCGACGAGGGCGACCTGGGCTACTGGGTGCCGGGTGACGGCTCCGGCGACCCGGGCTCCAGCGGCTACTACGTCTCCTGCTACGGCGACTGCCTGCGGCTGACCGGCACCGGCGAGGGGAAGGTCGTCCACAAGACGTACGAGACGCCCCACGTGGTCGCGGCGGCCGGCACCTACCGGGTGGTGCGCCCGTACGCGGAGCGCCAGGAAGTGCGCGACGGCGCCAAGGTGCTGGCGACCGGCCCGGCCAGGGCCGCTGCCCTGTGGGGCAACACGCTGTGGACGCCGGGCAGCACCACCGGCACGCTCACCTCGACGTCGCTGCCGTCGATGAAGGTGACCGGCACCATCCAGACCGGCGCGACCTGCGGCGCGGCGGACCTGGCCGACGTGCAGGCCGTGGGCCGCTGGCTGTACTGGTCCTGCGGGCCGGGTCGGGCCGCGGGCGTCTACGACCAGACGACCCGGCGCGCCATCAGCGTGCCCACCGGGCCGGCCCAACTCGCCGACGGCTACCTGGTGAGCCAGGACGACGCGGCCGGCGCGCTGAAGATCACCTACTTCCCGGACGCGGTCCCGGCCGAGCAGGTGGGCACGCACGTACTGACCGCGTTGCCCGCCCCGCTGCACGCCCCGCAGGACCGGCGCGGGCTGTTCTGGGCGGTGGACCGGTTCGGCGGCGCGGTCGCCTCGCTGGACGCGCACGGCGACGTGAAGGTGCAGTGGCCGCAGGTGCGCACCTCGCCGCTGGCGGCGACCGCCACCTCGGTGCCCGCGGTGCTCGACGCCCGCAAGGCGGGCACCTGGAAGGCGTCCTGGCAGCTCTCGAAGGCCGTCACGAACTGGAAGCTGACGGTGCGCAGGACGCCGGGCGGCCAGGTGGTGCGCGAGTTCTCCGGCTCCGGTGCGCGCGGCGCGCTGTCGGTCGAGTGGGACGGCACCTCTGGCGGCGTCAAGGTGCCGTCGGGCGGCTACCGGTGGACGCTGACGGCGCAGCCGGCGAACAGTTCGGACAAGGCGTTGACCGTCTCCGAGGCGCTGGCGGTACGCACCCGCTGAGGCCGGCGGTCGGCGGCACGCGCCTATCCGTGGGTGCGCGCCGCCGGCTGCGGTAGCGGCTGTTCGGTCCAGATGACCTTGCCGGTGGGGGTGTAGCGGGTGCCCCAGCGCTCGGCGAACTGGGCGACCAGGAACAGGCCGCGCCCGCCCTCGTCGGTGGTGGCCGCGTAGCGCACGTGCGGGGCGGTGCTGCTGGCGTCGGCGACCTCGCAGATCAGGGCGGCGTCGCGGATCAGCCGGACGCGGATGGGGCCCGAGGTGTAGCGGATCGCGTTGGTGATGAGCTCGCTCAGGATGAGTTCGGTGGTGAACGCGTCCTCGCCCAGGCCCCAGGCGGCGAGTCGGCCGCTGACCTTGGCCCGTACGCCGGCGACCGCGGCCGGGTCGGCGGGCACCTCCCAGGTGGCCACCCACTCCCGCGGCACCGCTTCGGCGCGGGCCACGAGCAGCGCCACGTCGTCGTCGGGGCGCTGGCCGACCAGCGCGTCGAGGACCGCGCGGCAGGTCTCGTCCGGCGTACGGAGCGGGCCGCGCAGGGTGTCGGCGAGCCGGTCGAGGCCGGCGTCCAGGTCGCGGGTGCCCTGGTTGATCAACCCGTCGGTGTAGAGCACCAGTCGGCTGCCGGCGGGCACCGGGAACTCGACGGCCTCGAAGGGCAGTCCGGTGACGCCGAGCGGTAGTCCGGCCGGTACGTCGGGAACCTCCACCGTGCCGTCGGGGCGCACCAGCAGCGGCGGCGGATGGCCGGCGCGGGCCAGTACGCAGCGGCTCTCGACCGGGTCGTAGATGGCGTACAGGCAGGTCGCGCCGGTGACCGGGGGCGCGCCGCCGGTCGCTCCGGCACTGGTCGCTCCGGGGCCGTCCGGGAAGCCGCCGTGGACCGCGTGCTCGGCGTCGTCCGCGGGGCCGGCGTGATCCACGTGGTCGATGCTGGTGACGAGTTCGTCCAGGTGGCCGAGGAGTTCGTCGGGCGGCAGGTCGAGCGAGGAGAAGTTGTGCACGGCGGTGCGCAACCGGCCCATGGTGGCCGCGGCGTGCAGCCCGTGCCCGACGACGTCGCCGACGACGAGCGCGACCCGGGCCCCCGGCAGCGGGATCACGTCGAACCAGTCGCCGCTGACCCCGGAGCTGGCCAGCAGGTAGCGGTGCGCCACGGTCAGTGCGCGCTGTTCGGGCAACCCGCGGGGCAGCAGGCTCTGTTGGAGGGTGACGGCCATGGCGTGCTCGCGCGTGTAGCGGCGGGCGTTGTCCAGACAGACGGCGGCGTGCGCGACCAGCTCTTCGGCGAAGGCGAGGTCGTCCTCGTCGAAGGGGGCGGACGCGTCGGCGCGCCACAGCCCCACCACGCCCAGGATGCCGCCGCGGGCCCGCAGCGGCACCGCGATCAGCGCGTGCAGCCCGTCGTCCACGATGCGCCCGGTGCGCTCGGGGTCCTGGGCCCGCCACTGGGCCGCCGTGCGCAGCCGCGGCTCCCAGGCGGCGCGCCGGGCCGTGACGCAGCGGGCGTAGGCGGTGCCGGGCGCGACGTCGATGAGCGTGCCGACCGGGTACAGCGGATGGTCGGTGCGGACACCGGCCAGGGCCGCGCGGCGCAGCCTGCCGACGCCGTGGGCCGGTGGCTCCTCGCCGCGCACCACCGCCTCGGCCAGGTCCACGGTGACGAAGTCGGCGAAGCCGCCCACCGCGACGTGCGCCAACTCCTCGGCCGTGCGGCGCACGTCCAGGGTGGTGCCGATCGCGGTGCCCGCTTCGTACAGCAGTCGCAGGCGGTTGCGGGCGCTGTCGGCCCGGCCGCTGAGGGTGTGGAGTTCGGTGGTGTCGCGCAGGGTGGCGACGGTGCCGGGTGGGCCGCCGTGCCGGTCGGTGGGGCGGTTGTTCACGGCGAGGAGCCGGTCGCTCGCGCGGACCACCTCGTCGGTGGTGGCGCGGCCAGAGGCGAGCACGTCGGCCAGCGGGGCGTCCAGGCCGAGCGCGGTGACCGGCCGGCCCTCGGCGTCGGCGGGCAGTGCGAGCAGGCGCCGTGCCTCGTCGTTGGCGAGCAGCAGCCGGTGGTCGCCGCTCACGATGAGGACCCCCTCGCGGACGGCGTGCAGCACCGCGTCGTGGTGCTCGTACATCCGCGTCATCGTGGCCGGGTCGAGGCCGTGGGTCTGGCGGCGCAGGCGGCGGCCGGCGAGCACGCTGCCGCCCAGGGCCAGGGCCAGGCCCGCGGTGCCGCCACCGAGCAGGATGGGCAGTTCGTCGTGGAGCGAGTCGCTGACCCGGCTGGTGCGCAGGCCGGCGGAGACCAGGCCGACGACCCGGCCGTCGCCGTCGGTGACCGGCACCACCGCCTGGACGACGTCTCCGATGGTGCCGTGCACGGTCTCGGTGCTGGTCAGGCCGCGGCGCGCGGGCCCGATGTCGCCGACGAACTTGCGCCCGATCCGGTCCCGCTCGGGGTGGGTGTAGCGGGTGCCGTCGGTCCGCATGACGACGACGAAGTCCACGTCGGAGCCGGTCCGCGCGCTCTCGGCGCGCGGCTGGAGGGCGGCGCTGGGGTCGGCCGAGCGCAGCGCGTCGGGGATGCCGGGCGCCTGGGCGAACGTGGTGGCCACGGCCAGCGCGCGGTGGCGTGCCTCGCGCTCGTCGTCGCGGCGGGTCTGGAGCACCAGCGCGGTCAGCCCGGTGGCCACGATCAGCAGCACGATGAGCACCTGGAGCCAGAGGATCTGGCCGGCGATGCTGCGTACGCCGAGGAGCGACCGGGGACGGTCCGGTGCCGGGTGGGGTCCCCCGGTGGCGGCGGTTGACGCGTACCGGGAACGGCCCATGCGCACATGCTGGCATCCGGGTGACGCCCGGGCGACCGTCCAGTTTCCATAAAAATCCGACCATCGCCGCTTTGCCCACATCCTTGAATCGAGCATGTGTTCTATTCGGGCGTATGCTGGCGGCATGCCGGTTCCGCTGCAAGGTTCGCTCTTCGCCGCCGCCGAGGAGGTCGGGCCCCAACCACTGACCGCCCTGCGCCGCACCCATCTGGCGCACGGCGCCTGGATCGACGTCCTGCCCGGCTGGCTGACCGGCGCGGACGCGCTCTTCGCCACGCTGGCCGAGTCGGTGCCCTGGCGCGCCGAACGGCGCCGGATGTACGAGCGGACGGTGCAGGTGCCCCGCCTCCTGGCCACCTACCGGGCCGGCGAGCGGCTGCCGCACCCCGCGCTCGAAGCGGCCAGGGACCGGCTCAGCGCGCACTACGCGGCGGAGTCGGGCGAGCCGTTCGTCACCGCGGGGTTGTGCTTCTACCGCGACGGGCGGGACAGTGTCGCCTGGCACGGGGACCGGATCGGTCGGGGCGCCAGTGAGGACACGATGGTGGCGATCGTCTCGGTCGGCCAGCCGCGCCCGCTGTTGCTGCGCCCGCGCGCAGGCGGCGCGGTACTGCGCCGGCCACTGGGCCACGGCGACCTGATCGTCATGGGCGGAAGCTGTCAGCGCACGTGGGACCACGCGGTCCCGAAGACGCGACGGTCCGCGGGCCCGCGCATCAGCATCCAGTTCCGGCCACGCGGGGTCTCCTGAGGCACCCACGCACGTCGTGCTGGCCGGGGCGGGGAACGCCAGGGGACGAGGAACACGGGACGCGGCCCACCGGCACGGACGCAGCACCGCCCGCCCTCCGGCGCGTACGACCGCGTCCCCGGCACGGCACCGGCCCGCGCCCCAGCCCCACCGCCTGAATGCGTCAGCCGGGGGAAGTGGCTACGGTGGAAAGTGCCCGACCGGCCCCGAGACGGCGGTCGGCAGTGCTCGCTGCCGACGGTGCCCGTGCAGGCCGCGAGGGCGAGCAGGACGTGCTACGGACCCAAGGCACGCACCACCCCGGGGCGGTCACCGCTCCTCCTTGCCGTGGGGAGCGACGAAACGGCGCCCCGGTGGAGATCCGTCCGCCGTTCCGGGAGCTGTTTCCATGACCACAGCCCGAGTACACCGCGATCGCCCGGCCAAACATCCGCACGACGACGCGCCCGATACGGCCGCCGACTTCCGTCGGCTGTCCGTGCTCGACGACGGCCCGGAGAAGGACGCGCTGCGGGCCCGCATCATCACGGCCTGGATACCGATGGCCAACCGCCTCGCCCGGCAGTTCCGCAACCGCGGCGAGGCCCTGGAGGACCTGCGGCAGGTGGCGCAGCTCGGCCTGGTGAAGGCCGTCATCAGGTACGACCCGACCCGGGGCATCGCCTTCGAGAGCTTCGCCGTGCCGACCGTCGTGGGCGAGGTGAAGCGGCACTTCAGGGACCACATGTGGGAGGTGCACGTACCCCGCCGGGTGCAGGAGCTGCGCAACCGGGTGCGCACCGCCTGCCGGGAACTCGGCCCGAGCCTGGAGGACCGCGTCCCCGACGTCACGGAGATCGCCGCGCACACCGGGCTGAGCGCGGACGACGTGCGGCTGGGGATGCAGGCGCTCGACAGCTACACGGCGCTGTCGCTGGACGCCGAGCTCTCCAGCACCGAGGACGGCTACTCGCTGCTGGACACGCTGGCCGACCAGGAGCCCGGTTTCGACCAGGTCATCGACCGGGAGGCGGTACGGCCCGAGCTCAGCAGGCTGCCCGAGCGCGAGCGGTACATCCTCTACCTGCGGTTCTTCTGCGACATGACGCAGAGCCGGATAGCCGAACACCTCGGCATCTCACAGATGCACGTCTCACGCCTGATCAACCGCACCTGCGCCGCACTGTGCGACCAGGTGATGACGGACCGCCCGCGCCGCACCGCCCCGCGCCCACCGGGCCCGGGCCACCCCGCGGCCTAGGAGCCCGACGGCAGGCCCGGCAGCAGGCCATCGGCCAGCAAGACCCGGCGGCGTACGGACGACGTACGAGCGATGCACGGGCAAATGTGCAGACGATGTACGGGCGCCCCCGACCCGCCCCGCATGTCGCGCGGCAGCCTCCACGCCACCCCGACGCTCACACCGGGAGCGCCGCCGCCGTCTCGCGGAGCCCGGCCAGCGCCTGGCGGAGCAGCGGGTGGCCCTCGGTGCCGGCCCGTACCGCGGTGAACACCTTGCGGGTGGGGCCGTGGCCGCGTACGGGGCGGACCGCGACGCCTTGGGGCGCCGCGCCCGACAGCGCCGACCTGGGCACCAGGGCGACGCCCGCACCCACCGCGACCAGGGCGCACACCGCCCGGAAGTCGTCGGACATCGATGCCACCCGGGGTTGGAAACGGGCCTCGTGGCAGGCGAGCACCACGGCGTCGTGGACCGGGTTGCCGGGCCAGGGCGTGATCCACGGGTCGCCGGCCAGCGCCGCGAGCTCCACGTCGGGCGCCCCGGCCCGCGGGTGGTCGGCGGGCAGCACCACATCGAAGGGCTCCGCGTACAGCGGCTCGCGCAGCATCCGATCGTCCCAGCGGCCGAGGGTCTCCCGGTCCTCCACCGCCACCGCCACGTCGGCCTCGCCCGCCACCAGCAGCCGGTGGCACTCGCGACCCTCCGCGTCCTTGACCCGCACCCGCACCCCGGGCGCCAGTTCCCGCAGGGCGACCAGGGTGGGTGCGACGACCTCGGTGATCGCGGTGGCGAAGGCGACCACCGTGACCTCCCCGGTCACGCCCGCCGCACAGGCGGCGACGTCCGCCTCGGCCCGTTCGAGCTGGGCGGCGATCTTGGTGGCATGGCCGGCGAGCACCGTCCCGGTGGCGGTCAGCCGCACCGCGCGCCCGCGTCGTTCGAGCAGCGCGTGGCCGACCTCGGTCTCCAGCGCGGCCAGTTGTTGGGAGACGGCGGAGGGCGAGAGGTAGAGGGCCTGGGCCGCGGCGGTGACGGTGCCGTGGTCCGCGAGCGCCCGCAGCACCCGCAGCCTTCGGGGGTCGATCATCGGGGCAGTATGGCACGCCTGTGAAGCTCGCCTTCATAGGTGACCTGGGAAAATGCCGATGGACTTCACAGGGTGGACACAGCACAGTGGCGCCCATGAAGGCATTGGTGAAGACCGCCGCCGGGCCCGGCATCGAACTGACCGAGGTGCCGGCGCCGCACGCCGAGGCGGGTCAGGTGCTCATCCGGGTGCTGCGCACCGGCATCTGCGGGACCGATCTGCACATCGCGAGTTGGGACGACTGGGCGGCCCGCTCGGTCCGCGCGCCCCTGGTCATCGGCCACGAGTTCGTCGGCGAGGTCGTCGAGGTGGGCGCGGGCGTCACGGACGTGACCCCGGGCGACACCGTCAGCGGCGAGGGCCACCTGGTGTGCGGCAAGTGCCGCAACTGCATGGCCGGCCGCCGCCACCTGTGCATCCGCACCATCGGCCTGGGCGTGCACACCGACGGCGCGTTCGCCGAGTACGTGGTGTTGCCCGCGTCCAACGTATGGGTGCACCGCCACCCCATCGACCTCGACGTGGCTGCGATCTTCGACCCGTTCGGCAACGCCGTGCACACGGCGCTCTCCTTCCCGGTGCTCGGCGAGGACGTGCTGGTCACCGGCGCCGGCCCGATCGGCATGATGGCCGCGGCCATCGCCCGCCACGCCGGCGCCCGCAACGTGGTCATCACCGACATCAGCCCCTACCGGCTCGACCTCGCCCGCAAGCTGGGCGCCACCGTCAGCCTGGACGTCAGCAACCAGTCCATCGCCGAGGTGATGCCGGAGCTCGGCATGAGCGAGGGCTTCGACGTGGGCCTGGAGATGTCGGGGCGCGCGGACGCGCTGCGCGACATGATCGCCACCATGAGCCCGGGCGGCCGGATCGCGGTGCTCGGCCTGCCGGCCGAAGAGGTGCCGGTGGACATGGCCACGGTGGTGACCCGGATGCTGACGCTGCGCGGCATCTACGGCCGGGAGATGTTCGAGACCTGGTACGCGATGTCGGTGCTGCTCCAGAACGGTCTGGACATCTCGTCCGTCATCACCCACCGGTTCGGATTCGAGCAGCACGCCGAGGCGTTCGACGCCGCGCGCTCCGGTGAGTGCGGCAAGGTCATCATTGACTGGACCCGTCCCACCCTCGACTGACCCGCCCACCGCACCCGGGTGCGCCGGCCGCGCCGGCGCCGCGTAACCACCGCCCCGTTCCGAAGGAGTTCCCGTGTTCGACAGCGTGCGCCAGGACCTGCGTACCGAGTTGGATGAGATCCGTGACGCCGGCCTGTACAAGTCCGAGCGCGTCATCTCCAGCCCGCAGTCCGGAAACGTCCGCGTTGGCGACGCATCGGTCGTCAACTTCTGCGCCAACAACTACCTCGACCTGGCCGACCACCCCGAGGTGATCGCCGCCGCCAAGCAGGCCCTGGACGACTGGGGCTTCGGCATGGCGTCGGTGCGGTTCATCTGCGGCACCCAGGAGCCGCACAAGGTGCTGGAGCAGCGCATCTCGGAGTTCCTCGGCACCGAGGACACGATCTTGTACAGCTCGTGCTTCGACGCCAACGGCGGTGTCTTCGAGACGCTGCTGTCCGGCGCCGACGCGGTGATCTCCGACGAGCTCAACCACGCCAGCATCATCGACGGCATCCGGCTCTCCAAGGCCGCCCGCTACCGCTACCGGAACCGGGACCTGGCCGACCTGGAGCGCTGCCTGAAGGAGGCGGCGGGCGCCCGGCGGACGCTGGTCGTCACCGACGGCGTGTTCTCGATGGACGGCTACATCGCCCCGCTGGACGAGATCTGCGACCTGGCCGAGCGGTACGGCGCCATGGTGATGGTGGACGACTCGCACGCCGTGGGCTTCGTCGGCGAGCACGGCGGCGGCACGCCCGAACTGTTCGGCGTGCGGGACCGGGTGGACATCGTCACCGGCACCCTGGGCAAGGCGCTCGGCGGCGCCAGCGGCGGCTACGTCGCCGCCCGGGCCGAGATCGTGGAACTGCTGCGGCAGCGCTCGCGCCCGTACCTGTTCTCCAACTCGCTCGCCCCCTCCATCGTCGGCGCCTCGCTGAAGGTGCTGGAACTGCTCGCCGCCTCCGGCGAGCGGCGCGAGCGACTGCGCGCCAACACCGCGCTGTTCCGCTCGGAGATGACGGCGGCCGGTTTCGACGTGCTGCCCGGCGAGCACGCCATCACCCCCGTCATGGTCGGTGACGCGGCGCTGGCCGCCCGGATGGCCGCCGCACTGCTGGAGCGGGGCATCTACGTGATCGCCTTCTCCTACCCGGTCGTCCCCAAGGGCAAGGCCCGCATCCGGGTCCAGCTCTCGGCCGCGCACTCGACCGACGACGTACGGAACGCGGTCGCCGCCTTCCGTGCGGTACGGGACGAGATCGCCGCGTCCTAGCCGGTCCACCGGCCGCGGGGCGCCCCCGCGACACGCGTCGAGCCCCGGCCGCGGATTCAGCGGCCGGGGCTCGACGTCGTGCTGCGTTGCGCACGGGCTCGGGGGCGGGAGTCGGTCCGGGCTTCAGGGGCCGCCGGGTGCGAGCGCGCCCTCGGGTTCGACGCAGACGACCACGGTGCCGGCGGCCTTGTCGTGCAGGCACTGTTGGAGCGGTTCGTCCCGCAGGAACCACAGGTCGCTCACGACGGGCAGCACCAGGTGGGTGAGGTGCCGGCCGAGGGCGACCCGGTACGAGACGGCCGCCCCGTCCCCGGCGTGCGCGACCCGCAGCCCGCGGATGCGCTTCCCCGGCGTGCCACCCCACCGGGCCGTGCTGACCGGCGAATAGCCGAACACCAACGCGAGCAGCCCCGTCGTCGCCACAAGCCCGGTGGGCCATCCCAGGGCGTCACCGGCCCAGTCGTCCAGCACGATCGGCACCGGTACGAGCACCGCGACGAAGAGCAGGTCGAGCAGCCCGGCACTGAGCCGTTCCGGCAGGTCGGCCGGGTGCTCGCGCCCCGGCACGGTGGGATACATCTGGAGCCACGGCGGCCACGGTCGGCGGGGAAGCCAGGTGTGCTGACCGGGGGCCGCCGGAGACGCGGTGGGGGGAGAGGCGCCTTCATCCATGCGCCGCAAGCTAGCGCGGCACCGGCAGCACACTCCGGACAACACTCACATTGACCTGCTTCGCGCTCGCCTTGATCACAAACGACACAAAAACGCCCACCTTCGCTCGCCGCGGGCTGACCTGATCGCGCCCCTACGGCTTCGCCTCCGCTACGACGGCGTGCGGCCCAACGGCACCAACGGTGCGACGGCGCCTCCGGACGCCGCCCACGCTCGCCACGTGCCTACACGGGGGCTCCGGAGAACGGCCGCGCCGGCCGTCCGACGAGCGGTCGAGACCGGCGACTCCGCGGAACCGGCGGCTCCCGTGCGACAGACGGGCCCGCGATCCCGCGCATCCGGCTACTCCCCCGCCGCCCCCGCGAACCGCCGATTGTGTCGGATCACCGCGTCGATCAGCCCCGGCATCGCGTCGGGGAAGTCCATGGCCACCACGCCGAGCCCGGTCAGGGCGCGGCCGTGGCCGGTGAGGAAGCGGTGTACCCGGGGGTTGAGGTAGCGGGCGTTGGCTTCGGGGAGGGAGCGGTGGGTGGAGCTGACGTGGTTCACGTACAGCCTGCCGGGTCGGGTGGCGGCGCGGTGGAAGTGGCGCTCGATGCTGCGGTACTTCGCGGCGAGCGGCGCCGTCTCCTCCTCCTGGACGGCGAGCAGCTTGGTGTCGCCGTACGGGATGCCGGGCAGCTTGGGGTGGTCGGCGAGCAGGACGACCTTGCCGCGGGCCTGGCCGAGCGTGGGCAGTGTCGCATCGAGGCGCAGGAGTCTGCGGAATCCGGCCTGGTAGAGGTCGAACACGCGGCGGAACTCGGCGTCGGGCACGGTCGAGTGCTCCTGCCGCAGCCGCAGCAGCACCGTCTCGGACGGATGGGCGCGCAAGAACGCCTCGCACGTCAGCAGCACGCTGCCGAACAGCAACTGCTGTGCGACCGCCCCGTGGTGCACGACGAAGGCCGAGTGGTACGAGCGGCAGCGGATGTCCAAGTACCGGATGCCCGCGTCGAGTTGTTCGGCGATCGTACGGCCCTGGCAGGCGACCTGGGCGCCGCCGAAGCGGGCACCGGAGTGGTGGGTGCCCGGCAGGCTCAGCCGCGCCACGGGGGTGTCGTCGGCCAGGGTGGCGAGCCAGTCCTGGCGCGGGCGGGTCGGCGGTGCGGTGCGCGGTCCGGCCTGCGCCGCGGCCGGCTGGGTGCCGGCGTACCCCAGGAGGCCGCTCGCGGTGATGGTCGCCGCGCCGAACAGGAAGCCGCGCCGGTCCACGCTCATGTCGCGTCCTCTCCTGGCCATCTGATGGCCCGTCGGGTCGTGCGGGGAGTCGGGCGCACGGTAACAGCTCCGGCCGCAGCTCACCGGCGCCACTCGCCCCACCGGTCCGTACCGCCCCGGATATGTGACGGGCTTGCCCCCGTACGGCCCGTGTGTCCGGCAGCGGCGCATGGCGGGAATCCATCGCGGTCACCGGCCGTTCCGTCGAGGCGCCGGGGCTGGCCGGGTGGGTCGGATGGGTGCCGCGGACCGTGGGTGTGGGTGGGGGAAGGCCAAGTGTGGGTGGGGAAAGTCAGGTGCGGGTGGGTGGCGCCGTCTGCGAGGGTCCGCGGGTGAATGCTGTGGACAGATACGAGGTACTGCTGATCGCGGGGCGCTCGGGCGTCGGCAAGTCGACTGTGGGGTGGGAGGTGTCCGTCCTCCTCCAGGCCGCTGGCACGGCGCACTGCGTGATCGAGGGTGACCTCATGGACCAGATCCATCCGGCCCCGCCCGACGACCCGGACCGCTCGGCCATCACCGAACGCAACCTGACGGCCGTCTGGGCCAACTACGCGGCGCTCGGCCAGCGCCGGCTGATCTACACCAACACGGTCAGCGTGCTGGAAGGCCCGATGTTCCGCCGCGTGCTCGGCGCCGACGTGCACATCGTGCCCCTGCTGCTGACCTCGGACGACGCCACGGCCCACGCACGGCTCGCGGTCCGCGAGACGGGGTCGCAGTGGGAGGCGCACGTACGGCGCAGCGACCGGATGGCCAGACTCCTGGAGCAGCACGCGCCGCCGGGGACGGTGCGGGTGGCGACGGACGGCAGATCGGTGACGGACATCGCGCGCGAGGTGGTGGCGGTGACCGGATGGTGCGGGAGGGAGTGAGGGAGGGGTGGAACCGCGGTGCCACCGCTCCCCCGTCGCCACCCCGCCGGCCGGGCCCGGCGTCCCGAGCTCGCGCGTGATTGCCGCGACCGCGCGTACGGCACGGCGCCGGCGGCGGACCGACCACGCGGGAGCAGCCCCACCCCCCGCGGCAGGCCCGTGCCCGCCGCAGCGGGCCGGCCGTCCCGCGGGCTACTTGTCCGGAAATAGCGGTGAACGGGCGGGCGGCGACCCAGAATCGGGCGCCGCCGTCCGGCGGTGATCCGTCACGATTTCCCAGGGAGTCCCATGCGTCCTCTCGCCGCCGCAGCCCTCGTCGGGGCCGCCCTCGCCCTCTGGCCCGTCTCCGCCGGCCACACCGCGGACCGGCCGGCCCGTACGCCCGCCTATGTGTGTGACTCGATGACCTGGTCCGCGACCGCCGGCGCGACCGTCGGCAAGGGGTGCACGCCGGCCGGTGGGGTGCCCGCAGATGGCCCCATCCACGGGCGGTTCCTGCTCAAGGGCCGCTCCGGCGGCCCCACGGTGGCCTGCCCGGCACATCCGCTCGGAGCGCCGTCGGGGCAGTACAACAGCAAGGACCGGCAGGTGTGGGCGGGAGCCTGTCACCGCCTGTAGGCCGCGCGCCCGCGGGCGCCGGGCGGGCGGCGTGGCGCTGCCGCCCGTCCGCCGGGGCCGGCCGCGGCGCGGACCCGAGGCCGGCAATTCCCTAGCCGCACGCCGCCAACGGGAGTATGTCGGAGCGGGGTTCGTGCTCCCGGACGGACGGCTATCGGCCAGATGCCGCGGATGCGGCGCAGGCCCCGTCCCGGCGGCACCGGCGGGCCGAGCCGCGGCAGGGAGCGACCCGCCTCGCACCCCGACGCGCACCCCCGCAGCGCAACCCCTCCGTGCGCCCGCGCGACGCCGCCCGCCCGGCGCCCGCGCGGAAGCGTACGGCGGCCGGGCGCGCGGGGAAGCGTCCGTACCGAGGCGTCCCTATGGGTGACGCCGCCACGAGAGGCACCCACACTGGAGGCCCCCACGTCGGAGGGGCCCATCTCGGAGGCGCCCACGCGGGGGCCCTCGACGGAGGGCCGCCGCCTCCCCACGCATGACCGCCACCCCACGCACCACCCCGCCTGACCCGCCCCATGCACCATCCGAGTGACTGGCCGAAATTTTCTGGTTTGTCGCAGGTGTGGGCGGGGACGCGGTCACGGGGCCGCAGCACACCCAGCGAAGGGCCGTGACGCCATGGCAACGCTCTCCACACCCACCACCCAGCACCCTCCCACCGCGTCGGAGGTCACCCTGCGGGTCAACGGCGCCACCCACAGACTGGACCTGGACCACCGCACCACCCTGCTCGACGCGCTGCGCGAGCACCTGGGCCTGACCGGTGCCAAGAAGGGCTGTGACCACGGGCAGTGCGGCGCGTGCACGGTCCTGCTCGACGGGCGCAGGACCAACGCCTGCCTCGTCCTCGCGGTGGCGGCCGACGGGGCGCACGTCACGACCGTGGAAGGGCTCAGCGACGGCGAGCAGCCCCACCCCGTGCAGCGGGCCTTCCTGCACCACGACGGTTTCCAGTGCGGCTACTGCACCCCGGGGCAGCTCTGTTCGGCCATCGGCGTGCTCGCCGAGGCCGCCGAAGGCCAGCCGTCGCAGGTCACCCCGCTCCCCGGGGCGCAGGACGGGGCGCCAGCGCCGGGCGCGCCGGTGCCGCTGACGCCGGCGGAGATCCGTGAGCGGATGAGCGGGAACCTGTGCCGCTGCGGCGCGTACTCAAACATCGTGCGGGCCGTCGAGGAGGTGGCGCCGTGAAGCCGTTCGGCTACGTGCGCGCCACCGACGTCGATACGGCGATCGCCGCCGTCGCCGCCGATCCGACCGCCCGGTTCCTGGGCGGCGGCACCAACCTGGTGGACCTGATGAAGCTGGGCGTGGAGCGCCCCGGGCTGCTCGTGGACGTCAGCCGGCTGCCGCTGACCGGTGTCGAGCAGGTCGCGGACGGCGGGCTGCGGATCGGGGCGGGCGTCCGCAACAGCGACCTGGCGGCCCACCCGCTGGTCCGCGCCCGCTACCCGGCGCTCTCGCAGGCCCTGCTGGCCGGCGCTTCGGGGCAGTTGCGCAACGCGGCCACCACCGGCGGCAACCTGTTGCAGCGCACCCGTTGCCCGTACTTCCAGGACGTCAGCAAGCCGTGCAACAAGCGGCACCCGGGCAGCGGCTGCCCGGCCCGTACCGGTGCGCACCGGGACCTCGCCGTCATCGGCCACTCCGCGCACTGCGTGGCCACCCACCCGTCCGACCTGGCCGTTGCGCTCGCCGCGCTGGACGCCCGGGTGGTGCTGCGCGGCCCCGACGGCGAACGCGGCGTCGCGCTGACCGACTTCCACCGGCTCCCCGCCGACCTGCCGGAGCGGGACACGGTGATCGGCCACGGCGAGTTGCTGACCTCCGTCGAGCTGCCGCCGCCGGTGCCGGGCCGCTCGGCCTACCGCAAGGCCCGCGACCGTGCGTCGTACGCCTTCGCGCTGGCCTCGGTGGCAGCCGCGCTCGACGCCGAGGGCGGGGTGGTGCGCACGGTGCGGCTGGCCTTCGGCGGGCTCGCGCACAAGCCGTGGCGGGCCCGCATCGCCGAGGCGGCGCTGGTCGGCGGCCCTGCGACCGACGAGGCGTTCCGGCGGGCGGCGGACGCCGAGCTGGCCACGGCCCGCCCGCTGCGCGACAACGGCTTCAAGGTGCCGCTCGCCCGCAACCTGGCCGCGGCGCTGCTCGGCGAACTCGCCGGCGCCGACGCCCCAACACCACAGGACGGCGCAGGACAGGTGAGGAGGCAGCCATGAGCAGTACGGAGACCGGGGCGCCGCTCGGCCGCCTGGAGGGGCCGCTCAAGGTCACCGGGGCGGCCAGGTACGCGGCCGAGTACCCGCTGCCCGAGACCGCGTACGCCTGGCCGGTGCCGGCGACGATCGTGCGCGGCGCGGTCACCGCCGTGCACGCCACCGACGCGCTCGCCATGCCCGGCGCGCTGCGCGTGCTCAGCCATGCGAATGCGCCACGCCTCGGCCCCACCGACGACCCGACCCTGCACCTGCTCCAGAACGCCGCGGTGCCGCACCGCGGCTGGTACGTCGCGCTGGCCGTGGCCGACTCCCTTGAGGTGGCCCGCGCCATGGCGGAGGCGGTGCGGATCGACTACGCGGTCGATGAGCACGACGTCGTCCTGGTGCCCGGGCATCCGCGGCTGTACGAGCCGGAGCGGGCCAACGGCGGCCACCCGGCCCGCCGCGAACACGGTGACTTCGCCACGGGTTACGCCGCCAGCGAGGTCCGCGTGGACGCCACGTACACGATGGACGCGCAGCACAACCACCCGCTGGAGCCACACGCCTGCACCGCGCTCTGGCGGGCCGGGCGACTGACGGTCTATGACTCAAGCCAGGGTTCGACCAAGGTCAAAGAGGTGCTCACGGCGCTGTTCGGGCTGCGCCCGGAGCAGGTCACGGTGGTGTCCGAGCACGTGGGCGGCGGCTTCGGGTCCAAGGGCACGCCGCGCGCCCCGGTGGTGCTGGCCGCGTTGGCCGCCCGGCAACTGGGCCGCCCGGTGAAGGTGGCGCTGCCGCGCGGGCAGCTCGCCGCGGTCGTCGGCCACCGGGCTCCGACGGTGCAACGGCTGCGCATCGGCGCGGACCGTGCGGGGCACATCGGCGCGCTGGGCCACGAGATCATCACGCACACCTCGACGGTCAAGGAGTTCGTGGAGCAGGCCGCAACGCCCGGGCGCACCATGTACACCGCGCCGCACAGCCGCACCACGCACCGGGTGGCGGCGCTCGACGTGCCGAGCCCCTCGTGGATGCGGGCGCCGGGCGAGGCGCCGGGCATGTACGCGCTGGAGTCGGCCATGGACGAGCTCGCGGTGGCGCTCGGCATGGACCCGATCGAGTTGCGGGTGCGCAACGAGCCGGCCGTCGAGCCGGACACCGGCAAGCCGTTCAGCAGCCGGCACCTGGTGGAGTGCCTGCGCGAGGGCGCGCGGCGCTTCGGCTGGGACGCCCGCGACCCGCGCCCGCGCAGCCGCCGCGCCGGCCGGCAGTGGATCGGCACCGGTGTCGCGTCCGCCACCTATCCGGTGCTCGTCTCGCCGTCCACGGCCGAGGCACGCACCGAACCCGGCGGCGGCTTCCGGGTGCGGATCAACGCCACCGACATCGGCACCGGTGCCCGTACGGTGCTCGCCCAGGTCGCCGCTGACGCGCTGGACGCGCCGGTGGACCACGTACGGATCGACATCGGGTGCAGCGACCTGCCCGCGGCGGCCCTGGCCGGCGGCTCGTCCGGGACCGCCTCGTGGGGCTGGGCGGTGCACCACGCCTGCCGTAGGCTGCGGGCGCTGGTGGTGGAGGCGGGCGGTGACGCGGCGGCGCCCACGCTCCGGGCGTTCGCCGACACCGCGGGCGAGGCGGACGCCCCGTCGCCGTACGCCAGGCACGCGTTCGGGGCGCAGTTCGCTGAGGTGGCGGTCGACATGGACACCGGGGAGGCCCGGGTGCGCCGACTGCTCGGCGTCTTCGCCGCCGGCCGCATCCTCAACTCCCTTACGGCACATGGTCAGTTCGTCGGAGGGATGACGATGGGGATCGGCATGGCGCTGCTCGAAGGAAGCACCCTGGACCCGGTCTTCGGTGACTTCGTCGAGCGCGACCTGGCCGCGTACCACGTGCCGTCCTGCGCCGACGTGCCCACGATCGAGGCGCACTGGATCGAGGAGGACGACCGGCAGCTCAATCCGATGGGCAGCAAGGGGATCGGCGAGATCGGCATCGTCGGCACGGCGGCGGCGATCGGCAACGCGCTGTACCACGCGACGGGGGTGCGGCTGCGGGAGTTGCCGATGACGCCGGACCGGGTGTTGGCCGGACTCGGCTGACCGGCGCGCCACCCGGCCGGGCGCTGCCGGGCGCACGCGCCTCCCGACCCCGCGTTCCGGGCGCCGGGGATTTCGTCGTACGCGCCCACCCGGGGGGAGTTGGGCCGCTTCCCCTGAGGGGTCCTGCGGGAGCCGGATAGAGTGCGCGCGGATCTTCCGCGACCCGTAAGGACGTGCTGCGTGATGTCGGAACTCACCGCGATCGCCCCGGCCTTCGTCGAGATGGCCCACCGCATCGTCTGGGCGTCGGTGGCCACCGTGGACCGGGCCGGCCGGCCGCGCAGCCGGGTGCTCCACCCCATCTGGACCTGGCAGGACGGCGCCCTCGCCGGCTGGGTGGGCACCGCCCCGACCCCCGTCAAGCGGGCCCACCTGGCGCACAGCCCGTACGCGTCGGTCAACTACTGGGCCCCGGACCACGACACCTGTGTCGCCGAGTGCGCGGCGGAGTGGGCGGACGACGTACCGACCCGTACTCGGGTGTGGAACCTGCTGAAGTCGGCGCCCGAGCCGCTGGGTTACGACCCGGCGGGCATCGGCGTGCCCGGCTGGGAGTCCCCCGAGTCACCCGGCTTCACCGTGCTGAAGCTGACACCGTGGCGGCTGCGGGTGATGCCGGGTTCGGTCATGACCGGTGGTGGCGGCGCGGTGTTGGCCTGGCAGGCGGAGGGGTAGCGGCGGCGGGACGGGGCGGCGGAGGTGGCGCGACCCGCCGCGCACCCGGGCGGGGGCGCCCGTCAGGGTGTGCCGTGCGGACGTCGGTGCCACGGCCGGCGCCCCTTCAGCCGGCGCTACAGGCCGCGCACAACCCGGTCAGCTCCAGGGTGTGGTGGACGTCGGTGAACCCGGTGCGCTCCCCCACGCCGTCCGCCCACTCCTCCACCGCCTCCGCGTCCACCGACTGGCTGGTGCCGCAGTCGCGACAGATCAGGTAGTGCCGGTGTCCGGCGGCGGGGCGGTGCCGGTAGAGCCGGCCACCGGTCTCGTCGCGCACGACGTCCAGCAGGCCGGCCCTGGCCAGGGCCTGGACGCTGCGGTAGACGGTGGTCAACCCGACGGAGACGCCGCCGGCGGCCAATCGCGCGTGCAGTTCCTGGGTGGAGAGGAAGTCCGGGCAGTCGGCGAGGGCGCGCAGCACGGCGGCGCGCTGCCGGGTGGCGCGCCCGGGCACGGCGCTCGGCACCGCCTCCGTCGCGCCCACCGGGCGCCCGCCGCTCGTGACCACCCGTCCGTCGGTACAGCTTGAGACCGCGTCGTTCACCTGCCCCACGCTAGTTGGCAATCATTTCCATGTCGAGCGTGGCTGGGGGTGCCGCGCGTTGCGCTGGGGGCGCATAGGGGGCGTCGTTGACCTGGCCAAACGACCGCGGATGCGCCGCAGGCGCGGGCGGGTCGGGACAGGTCCGGGCGGGACTGCGGGACCGCGGCTGCCGTGCGGGGGGGGCAGCGCCGGCACCGTACGGCCGAGGTGGCGCGGCCCGGCGCCGGCCGGTCAGTGCGTGCCCCGACGAGGGGCCGGCGCCGCCCGCGCCAGGGGGTCAGGGCGTGCGAGCCGGCGGCGCGGACGCGGCGAGCGCCGCCACCATGTGCTCCGTCTGGGACCAGGGGAAGAAGTGGTCACCCGGCAGTACCGAGAGCGTGAACGGCCCGTGCGTGGCGTGCTCCCAGGCGGCGGCCGTCTCCGGCGTGACGTCCGGGTCCGCGTCGCCGGTGAAGGCGTCGACCGGGCAGCTCACCCGGGCGTCGAGGTCCGGCGCGTACGTGCCCACCACCTGGTAGTCGGCGCGGACCGCGGGCAACAGCAGCTCCCGCATCTCCGGGTCGTCGAGCAGTTCGTCGCTGGTGCCGCCCATCCGCCGCAGCTCGTCCACGAACTCCTCCTCACCCAATCGGTAGGCGTCGATGGGTTGTTGCGCACGCGGTCCCGGCCGCCCCGACACCAGCAGCCGCCGGGGCCGTGGGCCGCTCCCCCGTTCAAGGCGGCGGGTCACCTCCCAGCCGACCGAGGCACCCATGCTGTGCCCGAACAGCACCAGCTCCCGGCCGGCGAGCAGCGGCGTGCGGACCAACTCGGCGGTGACCGCGTCGGCGAGTGCGGCCATCTCGACCAGCGGCTCTTCCAGCAGCCGGTCCTGCCGACCCGGGTACTGCACCGCGAGCAACTCCAGCTCCGGCGGCAGCATCCGGGCCCACGGCTGGAAGAACCCGGCGTTCCCGCCCGCGTGCGGCAGGCACACCACGGTGGTGGTCGCCGCCGGCCGCGGCTCGGGCCGACGCAGCCAGGGCGAGGGCGAATCGGGTGCGGTCGACACGGTCAACTCCGTACGGTCGTCGTGGCGCCACCGGGCGGGCACCCGGTGGCCCTGCCCAGGCAGTTAACCGCACCGGGGGTGCGCCCGCGGGTGTGGGTGGGCACGGAGTGGACACCGGGTGTGACGGAGCCGGGTGTTTCAGGTGGGTGTCTCAGGTGGGTGTTTCGGGCGCGTGCCGGTGGGGTGTGGCGGATTGGCGGGTGCCCGCGGGTGTGAGTACCGGGGTGTGGGCTTGGGCTTGAGGCGTGGATGTCTGTCGCGGCTTGCAGGTGGGAGAAGGGGGGACTGGCCGGTGGTGGCGGGGCTCGGCGGGCCGGGAGGGTGACCTGGCCCCGCGGCCCGGCACGGATGTGTCGTCCCGGGTCTGGTGTCCGCGGCACGCGTCAGGTTCGATGGCGGGCACACCGCAGGTCGCAGCCGGCGTCCTGCGGTGTGCGTCGGGCGCCGGGCCCCTGCCGTCGACCGTCCGGCGGCCCCGTCGTCCCCTATCGAAGGACCCCCATGAGCACCTTCCGTACCCGCATCGGCTGGCTCGCCGCCGCGCTGCTCACCGTCGCCCCGCTGGCCGTCGCCGCCCCGGTGGCCGCCGCGCCCGCGGACGCCGCCCGCACGGCCGACGGGCCCACCGTGGAAGAGCGGCGGCTCGGTCTCGAAGCGCCCCGCGAGATCCTGCGGCGCAGCGGGTTCGACCGGGTGGCACCGCAGTTCGCCCGGGCGCTGGCCGGGGCGCGTTCGTCGGCGGCGGCGCAGCGGGTGGTGACCAGGTACGGGCAGCACCTGTGGGACCGGGCGGTGGCCAGGGCGCAGGGCCGCGGCCCGGCCGGCGGGGACCTCAGCCGGGACGACGACCGCCCGCTGTACTGGGCGCGGCTCGGCATGACGCGGGCCCTGGGCGAGTGGCAGCCGGCGTTCCCGCTGTCAGAGGCGAAGCGGGCCGCGCTGCTCGCCGAGTTGGAGCGCACCTCGCGCGGGCAGGACTCGATACGGCTGCCCGGAGGGAAGGGCATCAAGCGCATCCTGGTGACCGGCTTCGACCCGTTCCAACTCGACGCCGACCCACGGCGCAGCAACCCCTCGGGCGCCGCCGCGCTGGCGCTCGACGGCACCACGATCCGCACCGCCTCGGGGCCGGCGCGGATCGAGACGGCGATCTTCCCGGTCCGTTGGGACGACTTCGCGGCCGGCGCCGTCGAACGCGCCCTGCTGCCGCACTTCAAGGCCGGGCCGCGGCAGATCGACGCGTTCACCACCATCAGCCAGGGCCGGCCGGGCCAGTTCGACGTGGAGCGCACCAACGGCGCCTGGCGCGGCGGGTACGGCGACAACCTCAACCTCTCGCGCACCGGGGTCGCGCCCGTACCGCCGGGGGTGCCGACCCCGAAGCCGCAGCCGCAGTGGACCACCACCTCGCTGCCGTACCAGCAGATCGTCGCGGCGAAGACCGGCCCGTTCCCGGTGCGCGACAACACGTCGGTGACCGAGATCCCGGCCGGCGGCGACACCCCGGTGGTGCGGCCCGACGGGCCCACGCCCGGCTCGGTCGCGCGGGCCGGCGGTGGCGGCGACTACCTCTCCAACGAGATCGCCTACCGGGCGACGCTGCTGCGCGACGCGGTCGGCCTCAACGCCCCGGGCGGGCACCTGCACACCCCGATCCTGGAGTTCGCCGCCGACAACACGAACCCGGCCACCGGCACCGTCACCGACCCCACGTTCGTACACAACCGACGGACCATCACGGCCCAGGTCCGCGCGGTGATCTCCGTCACCGCGAGCACCGTGCGCCGCTGACCATCGCGCGGGACCACAGGGGGCACCGGGGCACGGTACGGCACGCCCTCGGCCCGGCCGCGGGGTACGGGCCCGGGCGCGTGGCGCGCTGGGGCCCGTGCTTCGGTGCTCCGCACGCCCGGCCCGGTGTCCCCGCAGCTCACCGCCCCCGGTGCGCGCGGCGGTGGGCGAGGGCCATGGCAGACTCGGTCAAGCTTTGTCCGAGCTACCAAGGATGGTCACGTTGCGCCACGTCGAACCCGAGGTCCACCTCATCGCCCGCCCCCAACTCGACTACGACGAGGTCGCCGGCTACCTCGCCGACGTGGGCGGGGAGAGCTGGTTGGAGCGCATCGACCGGGGCGAGTGGGACGACGCGCAGAACCTGGCGGAGTTCGCGGGCCGGGTGTGCTACCGCTCGTGGGAGCCCGGGCTCAACCCCAACGTCACCCGCATCCGCACCGACCAGGAGAAGTACCTGCGCAACATCCTCTCCAGCGCGCACGGCTCGGTCCTGGAGCACGTGAGCTTCTCGTTCGTGCTGCACCACGTGAGCCGGGTGGCCACGCACGAGTTGGTGCGCCACCGGGCCGGCACCGCCGTCTCCCAGGAGTCGCTGCGCTTCGTCCGCCTGGACGACCTGCCGTTCTGGTTCCCCCAGTGGGCCGAGGACGACCCCGAGCTGATGGCGCGGGCCACCGAGTTGCTGGGGCGGATGGAGGAGTTCCAGCTCTGGATGGCCGAGCACTTCGGGCTCGACGAGGAGGGCGTGGCGTTCGCCGAGAAGAAGGCCAAGACCTCGTTCATGCGCCGCTTCGCGCCCGAGGGGGTGGCCACCGGGCTGGTGTGGACGGCCAACGTCCGTACGCTGCGGCACGTCATCGAGAGCCGCACCGCGCCCGGCGCCGAGGAGGAGATCCGGCTGCTGTTCGGCAAGGTCGGCGATCTGATGGCCAAGGAGGCACCGGCGCTCTTCGGTGACTACACCGTCGAGGACGGCGCCTGGGTGCCCGGCTGGCGCAAGGTCTGAGCACGCTTCGGCCCCGGTCCCCTCGCGGGGCCGGGGCCGTGTCGCCCGCTCCCACCGGCAGCGGTGGCACGGGCGCCGGGTCAGTGCGAGGGCAGACCCGGCTGGTCCTCCGGCGCCGCGGCGTCCCGCGGCTGCGGACCGGACTCCGCGGAGTCGCTCGACGTGAGGTCACCGGCCGGCGCACCGTCGTCGGCCGGCGCCTTGGCCCCGGTGCCCCGCGCGGCGGACTTGGCCGAACGCCACTCGCCCAGCCTCCGCACGGCGGGCTCGGTGTAGCGGGCCGCGAGCGGGCCGACGATGACCAGGATGAGGACGTACGCGGTGGCGATCGGCCCGATCCTGGGCTCCGTACTGACCGCGAGGCCGGCGATCACGATGGAGAACTCGCCGCGGGCCACCAGCACGCCACCGGCCCGCAGCCGACCGCGCGGGCCGATGCCGGCGCGGCGCGCCGCGTACCAGCCGGTGCCGATCTTGGAGACGGTGGTGACGGCGGCGAGCAGCAGCGCGGGCACCAGCACCGGGGGGATCTCGGTCGGGTCGGTGGACAGGCCGAAGAAGACGAAGAAGACAGCGGCGAACAGGTCGCGCAGCGGCGTCAGCAGCCGCTCCGCGCCCTCGGCCACCTCTCCCGAGAGCGCGATGCCCACCAGGAACGCGCCGACCGCGGCCGACACCTGGAGCTCCTGCGCGACGCCGGCGACCAGCAGGGTGAGGCCGAGGACGACGAGGAGCAGCATCTCGGGGTTGTCCGACGAGACGGCGCGGCTGATCAGCCGGCCGTGCCGGAGCGCGAGGTAGAGCACGATGCCGACGGTGCCGAGCGCGATCAGCAGGGTCACGCTGCCGCCGGCCAGTCCGGCGCCGGCCACCAGCGCGGTGAGCAGCGGCAGGTAGACGGCCATCGACAGGTCCTCGATGACCAACAGGCTCAGGATGACCGGCGTCTCCCGGTTGCCGAGTCGGCCAAGGTCGGTGAGGACCTTGGCGATGACCCCGGATGAGGAGATCCAGGTGACGCCGGCGAGGGCGACGGCGCCGACCGGGCCCCAGCCGAGCAGCAGGGCGGCCACGGCGCCCGGGATGGCGTTGAGCGCGAAGTCGACGGCGCCCGACGGGTACTGCGTCTTCAGACTGGTGACGAGTTCGGAGGCGCTGTACTCAAGGCCGAGCAGGAGCAGCAGCAGGATGACGCCGATCTCCGCGCCGACCCCGACGAACTCCTCACTGGCCTTCAGCGGGAGGAGGCCACCTTGGCCGAAGGCGAGTCCGGCCAGCAGGTAGAGGGGTATCGGGGACAGGCCGAAGCGCAGGGCCAACCGGCCGATGAGACCGAGCCCGAGGATGACGGCCCCGAGCTCGATGAGAAGCGTGGTGGTGTCGTGCACGTGGGTCAGCCCTCCGTGATGATGGCGGTGAGGGCGTCCACGCCCTCTCTGGTGCCGACCGCGACGAGGGTGTCGCCGATGGCGAACCGGAAGTCGGGGCCGGGCGAGGGGTGCGCGCTGTTGCGCCGCAGCACCGCGACGATGGAGGCCCCGGTGCGGGTCCTGGCACCGGTCTCACCGAGCAGCCGTCCCGCGTACGGCGACCTGCTGCCCACCGGGATGTGCTCGGTGACCAGGTCGATGCCGTCGGTACGGACCGCCTCGATGGGCGCCGGGTCGATCAGGTGGGCGACGGCCGTCGCCTCCTCCGGCGAGAGGGGGATCGACATCTGGCAGGAGTCGGGGTCGTCCTTGGAGTAGAAGCCGATGAATCGGCGGCCGTCCTGGTGGACGACGACGGACAGGTGCTGTCCCGCATGTGTGGTGAAGTCGTACTGGGTTCCTACACCGGGCAGCGTTGTACGCCGTGTGCCCATGGTTGCCTCCCGGGACGCACGTGATCAGAGCAATTTTCTTTAACGTTATATGACCAAGGACGGCGCTTGGAACGCCGGGTTCCGGCCCTGGCCGCGGTATATTCCGGCCCCCCGCGGGCCCCGGGGTCACCCGGTCCGTCCGGCGCCCCGGCCCCGTATCGGCCCCGTGGGCACGGCGGTTGGCCCCGTGCCGCCGCCATCGGGCCGAGTCGGCCGCCGCCTTGCCGGGACCACCCGCCATCGGCTGCGTTCACCTGGGCGATCGGCATAGTTCACGGGCCCGCGTGGCATGGTCCACCCCATGTCCGCAGCCGCCGACCGGCAGTCCGTTGAGGTGGCGGGCCACCGACTGGCCCTGACCCACCTGCGCAAGACGCTCTTCCCCGCATCGGGCCACACCAAGGCCGAGTTGCTGCACTACTACGCCCGCGTGGCCGACCTGCTGGTGCCGCACACCACCGACCGTGCGGCCTCCTTCGTCCGGGCCCCGGACGGGGTGGACGGCGAGCGCTGGTACGCGAAGAACCCGCCGCCGGGAGCGCCCGACTGGGTCACCGTCACCCGGGTGCCGAGCAAGGAGGGGCCGGCCCCGCACGTGGTCGTCGACTCGACCGCGGCGCTGGTGGCGATGGCCAACCTCGGGGCGTACGAGGTGCACGTGCCGCAGTGGCGGGCGTCGGCCGGGCCAGCGGTGCACGACCGGATCGTCTTCGACCTCGATCCGGGCCCGGGCGCCGACGTCACGCACTGCTGCCGGGTGGCGCTCGCGCTGCGCGCCGCGCTCGCCGCGGACGGTCTGACGGTGTGTGCGGTGACCTCGGGTTCCAAGGGGCTGCACCTGTACGTGCCGGTGCGGCCCACGCCGGCCGACGCGGCGGTGGACTACGCCCGGCGGCTCGCGAGCCGGATGCGCGGGGAGTTGCCGGAGCTCGCGACCGCGACCATGGCGCGGGCCGCCCGGCACCGCAAGGTGTTCATCGACTGGTCGCAGAACAACTCGGCGAAGACCACGGCCGCCCCGTACACGCTGCGGGTGCGCGAGCGCCCCGGGGTCGCGACGCCGCTCGACTGGTCGGAGGTGGCCGCCTGCCGGCACCCGGCCGACGTGGCCTTCGGCCCGGAGGATGTGGTGCGGCGCATCGACGAACGGGACGCCGATCCGCTCGCCCCGCTCACCGCCACCACCGGCCGCGGCCGGCTTCCGGACGCGTAGCCGCCCGCGCCGGGGCCCCTCTTACACGGCCCCTCATGCGCAGCTCTGCCGCGGATACGGCCCCCTCGTACGCGGCCCCGCCCCCGGACGCCGCTGCGCCGGGGGCGGAGCCCACGGGTGGGTGGGGTCACTCACCTCATGCCCTCGGGGCCTTCCTTGCTCCCCTCGTCGCCCTTCCCCATGCCGCGCCGTCCGCGGCCCATGCCGTCGGAGCCCTCGTACTCCACGGTCTCCTTGCGTATCTGGGTGGAGACCTCCTGCTGCTCGGTGACCCGCTCGGTCTCCAGGCGTACGCGCTCCACGGGCACGGTCTCCTTGCGGACCACCGCGCGCTCCTCGTGCAGCGTGACCTCCACCGTGCCGTCCTCGATCCGGGCGGCGCGGCCCTGGCGCCGCACGTCATCCGCGGTGATCGGTTCGCGGGTCAGGTGCACCTCCTCGTGGCTGACGGGGACGGTGCGGGTCACGTTCTCGGTCACCACGTGCTTGCGCAGTCGGGCGCGTCCGCTCTCGTGCTCCTCGGTGCCGATGCGCACCTGCTCCTCGGAGAGGATCATCTCCTGGACGCCCTCCTTGGCCGCGGGCCCCTTCTGCATCCCGCGCGAGCCCTGCGCGCCGCCGGTCTCCTTCATGCCGCTGGCGGCCCGCATGTCGGCGGATTCCTTCGCCTCCCGGGACGCGGACTCCTTGGCCATCGCGTCGCCGGTCTCGGCGCCACGTCCGGCGCCCGCGCCGACCAGCTTGGGCCCGCCGGCATCGGCGCGCTGGCCGGACTCCCGGCCCGTCGCGTACCCGGCGGCCCCGCCGCCCGCCGCACCGCCTGCTGCGCCCGCCGCCGCCTCGCCCGCCATGCCGCTCCGCCCGGCTCGCGCGTCCCGGCCCGTGGCGGTGTCCTGGCCACCGCGGCCGGCGGCCGGCCCGGTGGGGTGCCGCAGCCCGTAGTGGCGGTAGAGCTCCGTCTCCTCCTCCGGGGACAGGTGGCCCGCGGCGTCGATCCGCGGAGCGTCCTTGATCTCTTCCTTGCTGTAGGGAACGCGCAGGTCACCTGCCGAGTGCTGGGCGCCGGCCAGCGGGACGAAGGTCTCCTTCATGCCGAACAGGCCGGTGCGCACGGTGATCCACTCCGGTACGCCGGTGATGTCGTCGCTGTACACCTGCTGCACCGATCCGACCTTCTGGCCGTCCGGATCGACCACGTGCATGCCGGACAGCTCCTGTGGGGTGTCGCCCCGGGGTGCGGTCATCGCCACTGTCTCCTTTCGCGCGGAGCACGCACCGACACGGCTGGGCGTGCTGCCTCCATTGCGCGCGTCCGGGCAGCACACGGCGACCGCTGGCGCCTCCCGCGACCCCGGCGACGGCCCGTACGGGAGGCTCGAAGGGCCGCATGAGCGCCCGGTGCCGGGGTCGCCGGGGAAATCCGGCCGTACTCCATTCGGGTGATACCGGAAGCGCAGGGCCACCCGCTCCCCCGGTCTCTCACCCGAACGGCGCCGCCCCACACCGCGCCATCCGAACGGCGCCACCGCCGAGCGGTGCCCTCCCGAGCCGCGCCGTCCGTCCGGCGTCACCGGGGCGGGGCGGCGGCCGGGCGCACGAAGGCCGCCCCGGCGGCAGGCGGGCCGGGGCGGACCAGAGCGGAGTGGGCCGGGCCGGGCCACGGTGAGCCGGAGCCCGGGGCGGTCAGCGGATGGGCAGCCCCGACAGGGTGCGGGCGATGACCAGGCGCTGGATCTCGCTGGTCCCCTCGAAGATCGTGTAAATGGCGCTGTCCCGGTGCATGCGCTCGACGGGGTAGTCGCGGGTGTAGCCGTTGCCGCCGAAGATCTGTATCGCCTGCGCGGTGACCTGCTTGGCCGTCTCGCTCGCGTACAGCTTGGACATCGAGCCCTCGGCCGAGGTGAACGGCTTGCCGGTGGCCGCCATCCACGAGGCGCGCCACACCAGCAGCCGGGCCGCGTCGATGTGCGTGCGCATGTCGGCGAGTTGGAAGGCCACGCCCTGGTTGTCGATGATCGGGCGGCCGAACTGGGTGCGGGTCTTCGCGTACTCAAGCGCCTCCTCGTACGCGGCCCGCGCCGTGCCCACCGCCATCGCGCCCACCGCCGGGCGGGACGCCTCGAAGGTGGCCATGGCGGCGTTCTTGACGCGCTCGGACCCGGCGCCCTGGGCGCTGCGCTCGCGCGCCCGGGCCAGCCGTTCGTCCAGCTTCTCCTTCCCGCCCAGCAGGCAACTGCCCGGCACCCGCACGTCGGCGAGCACCACTTCGGCCGTGTGCGAGGCGCGGATGCCGTGCTTGTGGAACTTCTGCCCCTGGGTGAGGCCCGGGGTGTTCGGCGGCACGATGAAGGAGGCGTGTCCCTTGGAACCGAGGTCGGGATCGACGACGGCGACCACCACGTGCACGTTGGCGATGCCGCCGTTGGTGGCCCAGGTCTTGGTGCCGTTGAGCACCCACTCGTCCGTGGCCTGGTCGTAGACGGCGCGGGTGCGCATGGCGCCCACGTCCGAGCCGGCGTCGGGCTCGGAGGAGCAGAAGGCGGCGACCTTCACATCGTCCGCGTCGCCGTACATCTGCGGCACCCAGGTGCCGATCTGCTCGTCGGTGCCGTTGGCCAGCACGCCGACGGCGGCGAGCCCGGTGCCGACGATGGACAGCGCGATGCCGGCGTCACCCCAGAACAGTTCCTCCATGGTCATGGGGACGCCGAGGCCGGTGGGGTCGAAGAACTGCTGGGCGTAGAAGTCGAGCGAGTAGATACCGATCTTGGCGGCCTCCTGGATGATCGGCCAGGGGGTCTCCTCCCGCTCGTCCCACTCGGCGGCGGCCGGGCGCATCACGTCCCGGGCGAACCCGTGGATCCAGTCGCGTACGGACTTCTGGTCGTCGTTGAGTTCGAACGAGAACTCCGGCATGATCCCCTCCAGCCGCTCATTACCTTCGGTAACAGGAGTCTGTTACTCGCCAGTAGAGACTGTCAACTCCCAGGTCGGCCGGCAGCCGCTGGTCGGGCGGGTGTTACGTTGCGCGAACCGCACGGAACACCGGGGTGGGAGGCAGCACGATGGACACCACGCAGCGCGACAACCAGCAGCGCGCCACCGAAGAGCGCCGACGCGCGTTGCTGGAGGCCGCCGACCGCGTCGTCCTGCGCGACGGGCCCGGCGCCTCGATGAACGCCATCGCCGCCGAGGCCGGCATCACCAAGCCGATCCTCTACCGGCACTTCGGTGACAAGGGCGGCCTCTACCGGGCGCTCGCCGTCCGGCACACCGACGCCCTGCTCGCCGCGTTGCGCGCGGCCCTGGACGCGCCGGCCCAGCGCCGGGCCCGGGTCGAGGCCACCTTGGACACCTATCTGGCCGCGATCGAGGCCAGGCCCCAGGTCTACCGGTTCCTCATGCACCCGGCCGACGACCAGGGCGAGGGCGCCCCGTCCGAGCAGGGCTTCGAGGTCGGCCGGCACGCGGCGCCGCTGCTGCGCCGGCTCGGCGAGGAGTTGGCCCGCGTCATCGCCGAGCGCGTGGACCTCGGCCCGGACGGCGAGGAGAAGGCCCGGGTGTGGGGGCACGGGATCGTCGGCATGATGCACGCCGCAGGCGACTGGTGGCTGCGCGACCGCCCCTGCCCCCGCGAACAGCTCGTCAGCCACCTCACCGACCTGCTGTGGGGGCGCCTCGCGGACGCCGGCGACCGCCCCGGCGGCCCGGCCTTCTGACCCGACGGCGCCGGGGCCGTCGCGCACGCCCGTACGCGCCGGCCCGTGCGCACGACGTGTACGCGTTCCGGTCCGCGTCCTCGGTACGGGCCAGCCCTCGCGCACCGCGGCCACAACCGCTGCGGCCGAACTCTCCTGCGCCGCAACCGGTCCCGCGGCCGACCCCGGCCGCCTAGTCCGCCAGGCGCTCCCGCTCGCCGGCCCACGGCGCGCGGGCGGCGGCGCGCAGCGCCTTGCGTTGGCGACGCCCGGCCAGTCGGTCGGTGAACAGCTTGCCATCCAGGTGGTCGCACTCGTGCAGCAGGCAGCGAGCGAAGAAGCCGCTGCCCTCGACGCGCAGCGGCGTACCGTCCGCGCGCACGCCCTCCACGACCGCGAGGTCGAAGCGGGGCGTGCCGGCCTCGATGCCCGGCAGCGAGAGGCAGCCCTCGGGGCCGCGGATGACGAGCCCGTCGGCGCTCACCACCCGCGGGTTGACGAGGTGTCCGAGATGGCGGCGGTCCTCGTCGTCGGGGCAGTCGAAGACGAACACCCGCAGCGGCACGCCGATCTGATTGGCCGCGAGCCCGACGCCGGCCGCGGCGTACATCGTCGCGTACATGTCCTCGATGAGCCGGGCCAGCTCCGGCCCGAACTCCGTCACCTCGGCGCACGGCGCCGCGAGGCCGGGATCGCCCAGCAGCCGCAGCGGCCGTACCCGCCCCGAGCTGCCGGGGATCGCGCCAGTTCGCATGGGCACCAGGGTACGGTCCGCGTCCGCCGGCACGGCCGTGGCCGGTGGAAGCGGAGCACGTGTGCAGGTGGCGCGGTTCGGGCCAGCGTCCGGATCTCGATAGGCTGAACCCCGACCGAAGCCTCCCGGCTGGCGATTCGGCATCAAGGGGGCGTTTGACCGGCAGCCCCGGGGGCGGGCAGCGAGCCGGACGCAAGGAGGAGCAAGGACGATGGCAGGCAACACGGAGCCGCTGCCGCCGCGGGCCAAGCTGGCCGTGACGGCGGGCAGGGCAGCAGCGGCGGTGTCACGGGTGGCCGGACGCGGCAGCGGATCGGTGATCGGCGGGAAGGTTTCCCTCCGGCTCGACCCGGATCTGCTGGCCCGGCTCGCGCGGCATCTGGACGTGGTCCTCGTCTCCGCGACGAACGGCAAGACCACCACCACCCGACTGATCGCCGAGGCGCTGCGCGCCAGCGGCCCGGTCGTCTCCAACGCCCTGGGCGCCAACATGCCCGCCGGCATCACCTCCGCCCTGGCCGGCGGTTCGGACGCCCGGTACGGCGTGATCGAGGTGGACGAGAAGTACCTGGCGGGCGTCGCCCGGGACACCACGCCCAAGGCCATAGCGCTACTGAACCTCTCCCGCGACCAGCTCGACCGGGCCGCCGAGACCCGGATGCTGGCCGAGAAGTGGCGGGAGGGCCTGGCCGGTACGAAGGCCACGGTCATCGCCAACGCGGACGACCCGCTGATCGTCTGGGCCGCCTCGTCGAGCCCGAACGTGGTGTGGGTGGCGGCCGGCCAGGAGTGGAAGGACGACGCCTGGTCCTGCCCGTCCTGCGGCGGCGTGCTGCAACGCCCGGGCGACGACTGGGGCTGCGCCGACTGCGGCTTCCGGCGCCCGCGCCCCACCTGGGCGCTGAGCGGCGACTACGTACTGGACCCGCAGGGCTCGGCCTGGCCGATCCACCTCCAGCTCCCGGGCCGGGCGAACAAGGCGAACGCGGCCACCTCGGCCGCCGTGGCCGCCACCTTCGGGGTACCGCCGCAGGTCGCGCTGGAGCGGATGTACGCGGTGCAGGCGGTCGCCGGCCGCTACGACGTGGTCACCTTCCTCGACCGGCAGCTCAGGTTGCTGCTGGCGAAGAACCCGGCCGGCTGGCTTGAGACGTTCTCGCTCATCGACCCGCCGCCGACGCCGGTGATCCTCTCGGTCAACGCGCGCGGCGCGGACGGCACCGACACCTCGTGGCTGTGGGACGTGGACTACACCCGGCTCGCCGGCCACCCGATCATGGTGATCGGCGACCGGAAGCTGGACCTGGCGGTCCGGCTCGAAGTCGCCGGGCTCGACTTCCGGGTCTGCGAGAGCGCGGACGAGGCGGTCCAGATGGCCCCGCCCGGCCGGATCGAGGTCATCGCCAACTACACCGCCTTCCAGGACCTGCGCCGCCGCGTCGGCAACTAGCCCCGCCCGCGCCGAACCGTCCGGCCCCGCGCAGCACGCCGGGGCCGGACCGCCGCGGCGGGCGACGCCGCACCGCAACCGAACCGCTGAAGCACGAAGGATGCCGAGGATGAGCCAGAACAGCCTGCGCCTGGTGTGGGTCTACCCTGACCTGCTGAGCACGTACGGAGACCAGGGCAACGCGCTGGTCGTCGAGCGCCGGGCGCGCCAGCGCCGGCTGAACGTGTCGCGCGTCGACGTCCGCTCCGACCAGCAGATCCCCACCTCAGGTGACATCTACCTGATCGGTGGCGGCGAGGACCGGCCGCAGCGACTGGCCGCCGAGCGGCTGCGCCGGGACGGCGGTCTGAACCGGGCCGTGTCCAACGGCGCCATCGTCTTCTCGGTCTGCGCCGGCTACCAGATCCTCGGCCACGAGTTCATCAACGACCTCGGCCAGCGCGAGCAGGGCCTCGGCCTGCTGGACGTGATCAGCACCCGCGGCGAGGGCGAGCGGTGCGTGGGCGACGTGGTCGGCGACATCGACGAGCGGCTCGGGCTGCCGGCGCTGACCGGCTTCGAGAACCACCAGGGCGTCACGCACCTGGGCCCCACCGCGCGCGCCTTCGCCCGGGTGCGGCTCGGCAAGGGCAACGGCACCGGTGACGGCACCGAGGGCGCCTGGAACGACACCGTGTTCGGTACGTACATGCACGGCCCGGTGCTGGCCCGTAACCCGCAGATCGCGGACCTGCTGCTGAAGCTGGCGCTGGACGTCAACGCGCTGCCCCCGGTGGACGACCGGTGGTACGAGGCGCTGCGCAACGAACGGATGGCGGCGGCCACCCAGACCGCATGACGGACACCCGCCCCTGCGCGACGCCGTCCGCTTGTAGGCTGGCGTTGATCCAACCGGACGACGGGGTCCGGTCGTCCGGTTGAGTTGCAGAGGTATCACGGACCATGCGTATTGGTGTGCTCACTTCCGGCGGTGACTGCCCCGGTCTCAACGCCGTCATTCGGTCGATCGTCCATCGAGCGGTCGTCGACCACGGCGACGAGGTCGTGGGGTTCCACGACGGCTGGCGGGGCCTTCTCGAATGTGACTACCGCAAGCTCGACCTCGATGCCGTCGGGGGCATCCTGGCCCTCGGCGGCACCATCCTCGGCTCCTCCCGGGTGCGCCCCGAGCACCTGCGCGACGGGGTGGAGCGGGCCCGCGGCCACGTCGCCGAGATGGGGCTCGACGCGATCATCCCGATCGGCGGCGAGGGCACCCTCAAGGCGGCCCGGCTGCTCTCGGACGCCGGGCTGCCGATCGTCGGCGTCCCCAAGACCATCGACAACGACATCTCCGCGACCGATGTGACCTTCGGTTTCGACACCGCGGTCGGCGTCGCGACCGAGGCGCTCGACCGGCTCAAGACGACCGCCGAATCGCACCAGCGGGTGCTGATCGTCGAGGTCATGGGGCGGCACACCGGCTGGATCGCGCTGCACTCGGGCATGGCCGCCGGCGCCCACGCCATCGTCGTGCCCGAGCGGCCCTTCGACATCGGCGAGCTGACCACGGTGGTGGGGCAGCGCTTCCAGGCGGGCAAGAAGTTCGCGATCGTGGTGGTCGCCGAGGGCGCCAAGCCGCGTGAGGGCTCGATGGAGTTCGACGCCGGCGGCAAGGACGTCTACGGCCACGAGCGGTTCGCCGGCGTTGCCAGGCAACTCTCCATCGAGCTTGAGGAGCGGCTGGGCAAAGAGGCGCGCCCGGTCATCCTCGGCCATGTGCAGCGCGGTGGCACGCCCACCGCCTACGACCGGGTGCTGGCCACCCGGTTCGGCTGGCACGCGGTGGAGGCCGCGCACCGCGGTGACTTCGGCATGATGACGGCGCTGCGTGGCACCGACATCGTCCTGACCCCGCTGGCCGACGCGGTGGAGACGCTGAAGACGGTGCCGGTGGAGCGGTACGCGGAGGCGGAGTGCGTGCTGTGAGCCTGCGGTGAGCTGAGCCGCGCCCGCTCCACCCGCGTGGAGCCGTCCGCTCCGCCCTGCTGGCCCGTCGACCGCCCCCGGCCCCTCTTGCGGCCGGGGGC
Source organism: Streptomyces sp. 796.1 (assembly GCF_047525675.1). Taxonomy (NCBI): domain Bacteria; kingdom Bacillati; phylum Actinomycetota; class Actinomycetes; order Kitasatosporales; family Streptomycetaceae; genus Streptomyces; species Streptomyces sp. 796.1. The sequence continues at coordinate 139,173 of NZ_JBLIWA010000106.1, forward strand.
GGTTCTACTCTGGTGCGAGCGTTTGCGGCGATATGAGGAGAGAGCGGATGGATCACGGCGGGCACGGCATGGACATGAATCTGCCGCCGTTCACCCTGGCGCGCGGATTGGAGTTCAGTGGCGAGCCGTTCTTCCTGATCGGTTGTGTCCTGGGGCTGGCCCTGTACGGGTGGGGCGCGATGCGCCTGCACCGGCGCGGGGACGGCTGGCCGGTGATGCGCACCGTGTCCTTCGTGGTGGGCGTGCTCACCGTGGCGCTGGTGATGTGCACCAAGCTCAACGACTACGGCATGGTCATGTTCAGCGTGCACATGGTGCAGCACATGGTGATCAGCATGCTCTCGCCGATCCTCCTGCTGCTCGGGGCGCCGGTGACGCTGGCGCTGCGGGCGCTGCCGGCCGGCCGGGCCAGGTCCGGGCGCGGCGGCCCCGGCCCGCGCGAGGTGCTGGTCGCGCTGCTGCACAGCCGGTACGTGCGGATCATCACCCATCCGGCCTTCACCATCCCGCTGTTCATCGCGAGCCTGTACGCGCTGTACTTCACGCCGCTGTTCGACTTCCTCATGGAGAGCAAGCCGGGCCACATCGCGATGATGGTGCACTTCCTCGCGGTGGGACTGGTCTTCTTCTGGCCGATCATGGGCGTGGACCCGGGCCCGCACCGGCCCGGCTACGTGATGCGGATGCTGGAGCTGTTCGCCGGCATGCCCTTCCACGCGTTCTTCGGCATCGCCCTGATGATGGCGTCCGAGCCGATGATCGGCACGTACAAGAACCCGCCGGATTCGCTGGGCATCGACGCGCTGTCGGACCAGAACGCGGCCGGCGGCATCGCCTGGGCGTTCAGTGAGATCCCCTCCGTGCTGGTGCTGATCGCGCTGGTCTTCCAGTGGTACCGCTCCGAGCAGCGCGCCGGGCGGCGGGCCGACCGGGTGGCCGATCGGGACGGCGACAAGGAGCTGAACGCCTACAACGCGTACCTGGCGTCGTTGCAGGCCAAGAGCCGGGAGCCGGCCGAGCGCTAGCGCAGGTGGCCCGGCCCGGGTGACGATGGGGCCGTGGCCTGGGCGACCGCCCGGGCCGCCGAGGAGGTTGCGGGGATGCCCGGATCTGCGAAGGCGATGGCCGTGTTCACCGTGGGTGGTCTGGTGATGGTGACCGCCTACTCCGTCACGTTGGGCAATAACGGCTGGCTGTGGTTCGGCTGGGTCGTGCTGGGTCTGCTGACCGTGGGTGTGGTGGCCGCACGCGGCACCTGAGTCCGGTGGGGTCCGCCCGGCCCCGCCGCTCCCGCGCCCGTCGCACCGCTCCCCGCTGCGGCGCACCGCCCCCGTGCGGTGCGCCGCAGCGGCGTGTTCGGGCCGTACGAACCCGTCCTGAACCGCATCGGTCCGGTCCGTACCCGAAGCGGCGGTGTGCGGGCGGCCTCCGCCGAACAATCCTGTGGCGTGGCCCCGCCCGCCCTCCGTAGCCTCACACCTGATCATCGGGACGCCGGTCCGAGCGGGCCGGCGTCCCTTCGCACGGAACGGGGGCACGGGATGAGTGCACGGCTGCGGGGCATCGCCAAGGAGACCGAGGAGATCGTGGCCGCCGGTGGGTACACCTCGCCGACCGGGCGGTCGGTGCGGCTGGCCGAGTGGCTTGCGGTGGCCGTCGAGGGAACGCGGTTGTACGGGCCGGGGCCGGTCGCGGCGGCGAGCCCGGCGGGTACGGGCGGCGGGGCGGCGGGCCCGACCCGGTTCGAGGTGACGGCCGAGGGGAGCCTCGCCGCGGCCCGCCGGCTGAGCGAGGACGCCGCCGCGCCGGGCCGGGACGCCGACGGCGCCCCGCACCAGGCGGCCGGGGCCGACCCGGGGGTCGCAGTGCTCAACTTCTCCTCGGCCCGCAACCCGGGCGGCGGCTACCTGAACGGTGCGCAGGCCCAGGAGGAGGCGGTGTGCCGGGGCAGTGCGCTGTACACGTGCCTGCGACGGGTGCCGGAGTTCTACGCCGCGCACCGCGCGGACCGCAGCCCGTTCTACACCGACCGGGTGATCTACTCCCCCGCGGTGCCGGTCTTCCGCGAGGAGGACGGCGTGCTGTTGGAGCGGCCCTTCCGCGCGGCGTTCCTGACCTCGGCCGCGCCCAACGCCGGGGTCATCGCCCAGCGTGACCCGGCCGCCGTGGCCGAGGTCCCCGCCGCACTGGCGTCCCGCGCGGAGCGGGTCCTTGAGGTGGCCGCCGCGCACGGGCACCGGCGGCTGGTGCTGGGGGCCTGGGGCTGTGGGGTGTTCCGCAACGACCCGGCGCAGGTGGCCGGCGCGTTCCGGGACCTGTTGACCGGGGACGGACGGTTCGCCGGTCACTTCACGCACGTGGTGTTCGCGGTGCTCGACCGGCGGGCGGAGTCGCCGACTCGGGGGGCGTTCAGCAAGGCGTTCCGGCCGGCGACCGAGGCGGCGGGGGCGGCCACCGGGCCTAGGTGAACGGGCCGCCGACGGGGACGGCCCGGACCTCCGCGGGGGCGACGCGAGGAGCGGTGCGGCGCGCGAGCGGTGCGGCGGAAGCGGTGCGGGGAGGCCACCGGCTCTTCGCCGGTGACCTCCCCGCGGGGTTCACTGCCGGGGCCGGGTGATCACCCGGCCCCGCTTAAGGCCGTCAGGGCCGCAGTTCGGCGGCGGCCAGGGTGCTCTTAGCCTTGGCCGCGGCGAGCTTCTTGGGCTCGGGCGTGGCGTGCGGGCCGCAGACCACGTCCTTGGCGTCGACCGTGCCGTTCAGGAGGTAGGCGTCAACCCGCTGGTTGATGCACGGGTTCAGCTCGGTGGTGACACCGTGCGAGCCGGCACCGTTCTCGGTGATCAGGCGCGAGCCCTTGAGCCGCTTGTGCAGCTCCACGGCGCCCTCGTACGGGGTGGCCGCGTCACGGGTGCTCTGGACGATCAGCACCGGCGGCAGGCCGCGGTGCGACTTGACGTTGACGGGCCGGTACTGCGGGCCCTCCCAGGTCGCGCACGGCAGGTTCATCCAGGCGTTGGACCAGGTCAGGAACGGGTGGTCGCGGTGCAGCCGGGAGTTGTCCCGGTCCCACTTGCGCCAGCTCGTCGGCCACTTGGCGTCCGCGCACTCGACGGCCGTGTAGACCGCGTTGCCGTTCTCGGAGGAGATGTTGCCCTTGATGTCCGACAGGTCGGGACCGGCGTTCTCGATCAGCGGCTTGGCGTCACCGGCGAGGTAGGTGCTCCACACGGAGGCCACCGTGGTCCACATCGAGTCGTAGTACGGCGCGTTCTGGAAGAAGCCGAGCAGCTCGGCGGGGCCGACGACGCCGCCGATCGGGTTCTTCTTGGCGGTGGCGCGCAGCTTCTCCCACTGCTGCTGGACCTTGGCCGGAGTGTCGCCGATGTGGTAGACGGAGTCGTAGCGGGCGACCCACTTCTTCCAGTCGTTCCAGCGGGTCTCGAAGGCCACGTCCTGGTCCAGGTTGGCCTGGTACCAGATCTTCTCCTGCGAGGGGTTGACCACGCTGTCCACCAGCAGCCGGCGCACGTGCTGCGGGAAGAGCGTCGCGTACACGCCACCCAGGTAGGTGCCGTAGGAGACGCCGATGTAGTTCAGCTTCTTCTCGCCGAGCGCGGCCCGGATGACGTCCAGGTCACGGGCGGTGTTCGGGGTCGTCATGTGCGGCAGCATGTCGCCGCTGCGCTCGGCGCAGCCCTGCGCGTACTCGCGGGCCAGCTTGCGCTGGGCACGCTTGTCGGCCTCGCTGTCGGGCACCGGGTCGAGCTTGGGCGCCTTGACGAACTCCTGCGGGTCGACGCAGGAGATGGGTGCGGAGCGGCCGACGCCGCGGGGGTCGAAGCCGACGAAGTCGTAGGCCCGGGCGGTCTTCTGCCACAGCGGGGCCTTGGTGGTGACGCGGCGCGGGAAGCGCAGACCGGAGCCGCCGGGGCCACCGGGGTTGTAGACCAGCGCGCCCTGGCGCTCGTCGGCGGTGCCGGTGTTGCCCACGCGGTCGACCGCGATCTTGATGGTGCGCCCGTTCGGCCTGGCGTAGTCGAGCGGGACGGTGACGTAGCCGCACTGGATCGGCTTCTCCAGGCCCCAGTCGGCCGGACAGTCCTTCCAGTCGATGCCCGCCTTGGCGGCGCGCGCGGCGGCGATCTTGACGCCGACGGCGGCGCGCTGCTCCTTGGAGGGACCGGGGTGGTGACCGTGTCGGTCACCGGCGTTGGCCGCCGGGCTGGCCAGGGTTCCGGCAATCAGCACGCCGGTCAGCACGGTGCCCGCCGCACCGAATATCGCAGTTCTTTTCACGTAGGCACTCCCCCTAATTGGGTCGCCTTCACACAATGGTGAGGGTGGTCAGGAGGATCTTTACGTCTCCTTCACCCACCGGAACAGGTCACACAAGTGTTCTTTACCAAGACGTGAACTGCATGGTGGACTGGCGCAGACGGCGTACCCCCGCGGCAGCCGCACGCCCCGGCCGGGGCCGCACGGGCAGGGGCAGTGGGCGGAGGCACTGCCCCGCTCGGGCACGTCCGGCCGGACGGCCGCCGGGCAGGGCGGAGTTGGCGGGGCGGCCCGGGCGCGGACGACGGGCCCCGCCCCGGGTTGCGCCGGACGGGTGACCGGTCTCGGCCGTGCCGGCGTCCGCCCGGCGGCCCGCGTTCGGCGTAGCCCGCACGGCGCGGCACGCAGGTGCCGCCGCCCGCGTCCCACAGCGCTCGCGCGCCGCCGCCCCTACCACGCACCACGCGTGCGCCACAGCCCCTACCGCCCCCTACGGCGCGCACGCCTGCGCCGCCGCGACCGGGCCGTACGGAAGGGGTCGGGGCCGGGCGAGGGGGCCGGGGCCCGGCCGGTCGCCCCGACACGCCCGGAAGGCGCGCCCGGGCCCCGCTCTTGACGATGTACAGCAAAACATCAATCCTCGTCTCCGCATCACCTGCTCCGCACCACCCCCCCACATCCGTATCGGAGCCCACGTGTATCGACCGACGATGCTGCGCCGCAGCACGCTCGCCACTGCCACCTGCACCGCGCTCGCCGCCGCCCTGCTCAGCGGGGCCACCGGAGCGCAGGCGACCTCGGCCCCCACCCGGGTCGCCGCTCCCGACATCGATGTCTCCGCCGTCAAGGGCCACCTCTCCTCCCTCCAGTCCATAGCCGACGACAACGGCGGCAACCGTGCGCACGGCCAGCCCGGCTACCGGGCGTCCGTGGAGTACGTCAAGGGCAAGCTGGACGCGGCCGGATTCACCACCTCGCTCCAGGAGTTCGACTTCAACGGCTCCACCGGTTACAACCTCATCGCCGACTGGCCCACGGGCGGGAGCGACCAGGTGGTCATGGCCGGCGCCCACCTCGACTCGGTCGGCCGCGGCGCCGGCATCAATGACAACGGCTCGGGCTCGGCCGGCATCCTGGAGGTGGCGCTCGCCGTCGCCAAGGCCGACCTCAAGCCCACCAAGCACCTCAGGTTCGCCTGGTGGGGCGCGGAGGAGCACGGCATGGTCGGCTCCACGCACTACGTCGACGCGCTCGGCTCCGGCGAACTGTCGAAGATCGACTCGTATCTGAACTTCGACATGATCGGCTCGCCCAACCCCGGCTACTTCGTCTACGACGACGACCCGGAGGTGGAGCGGGTGTTCAAGGACTGGTACGCGGCCAAGGGCATCGCCACCGAGCGGGAGACCGAGGGCGACGGCCGGTCCGACCACGCGCCGTTCAAGGACCGGGGCGTGCCGGTCGGCGGCCTGTTCAGCGGCGCCGAGACCACCAAGAGCCCGCAGCAGGCGGCGAAGTGGGGCGGCACGCCGGGCGCGCCCTTCGACCCGTGCTACCACTCCGCGTGCGACACGACCAAGAACCTCGACGACACCGCACTGGACAACAACAGCGACGCCATCGCCCACGCACTGTGGGAGTTGAGTTCCTGACCCCGCTCCCCGCCCGCCGCCGCGCACGGCCGGCGGCGGGTGCGGGACGGGGCGCGCGGACAGCGCAGGAGGGCCGCCCGGCAACCGCCGGGCGGCCCTTCGTCATTCCCCCCGTCCCGGCCGCCGCCCGTCGCCGTCCGGGCCGCGGTGTTCGGCGGCGATGCCGAAGCGGCGTCGTTCGCCCGCAGCGGACGTCCCCGGGCGCAGCGTGGAGACCGTGCTGATCACCTGCTCCTCGGCCGCCGGCTCGGGCTCTTCGAGTCGTTGCAGGTCAGCGGCGGATACCAGGGCTACGAGCGGCTTGCCGTGGCGTGTGACGACCACCCGCTCACCGCCGTACACCACACGGTTGATCAGATCCGCGAGCTCTGCCCGGGCTTGCGTCACCGGAATCTCGTAGGCCATGCTCCCCATTCTAACGGGATGTACGTCCTGTACATTTTTTACGTATGGGTCGCCCGTGCCGCCATCCCCCAGCACGCCCGCACGCCGAGAGGTGCCCGATGGAACGACCCACCGCCCGCTACGTCCTGCCCGAGTTCACCGAGCGCACCAGCACCGGCGTGCGCACCCTGGACCCGTACTCCAAGCTGCTGGAACAGCGCATCGTCTTCCTCGGCACCCCGATCGACGACACCTCGGCCAACGACGTGATGGCCCAGTTCATGCACCTGGAACACACCGCGCCCGACCAGGACATCTCGCTCTACATCAACTCCCCCGGCGGCTCGTTCACCTCGATGACCGCCATCTACGACACGATGCGCTTCGTCACCTGCGACATCGAGACGGTGTGCCTGGGGCAGGCCGCGTCGGCCGCCGCCGTGCTGCTGGCCGCGGGGACGCCGGGCAAGCGTCTCGCGCTGCCCGGGGCACGGGTGCTGATCCACCAGCCGTCGCTGCACGAGCCGGTCCGCGGCGAGACCTCCGACCTCCAGGTGCAGGCCGAGGAGATCCTGCGCACCCGGGACCTGTTGGAGCGGATGCTGGCCGAGCACACCGGCCAGCCCGTCGAGCGGGTGCGCAACGACATCGAGCGCGACAAGATCTTCGACGCCCAGGGCGCACTGGAGTACGGGATCGTGGACCGACTGACCCGCAGCCGCAAGCGCACCGCCGTTCCGCTCGGCCTGCGGTGACCCGCGGTGCTACCACCTCCGCTGCCACCGCTGCCCGCGCTGACCCGCGCCGAGGCGGACTTCGTCGACGGCTACCTGGCGGTCGTGGACCTGCTGGGCCGGATCAACCCGGTCCACGGCCATGACACCTACGGCGCACTGCGGGCCGCCCAGGCCCTGGCATCCCGGGCCGACGCGCTGCGGGACGCGCTGGCGCTGATGCACGAGCGGGGCGAGAGCACCGTGCACGCCGCCACGTTGGCCCGGGCGCTGCGGGTGCTGGACGGCGAGCGGCGCACGGCGCGCGTCATGGTGCCGCCGGAGCCCACGCCCTGATCGACGGCGAGGCCGCCACCGGAGGCACACCACCGTGCCCCACTTGGGCTCCCCCGTTCGGCCCAGCACACGGGGCCGCCGCCCGCCGCCCCGAGTTGCGCGGCGCCCGCACCTCGGGTCCGTACCGGCCAGCACCGGTCCCGGCCTGCGCCCCGCTCCGCGCCCCGGTCCGCGCGCCGGGGGCGGGGTGCGGCCGGCTCTGTCGGCATGACGAAGCACCACAATGGCGCATATGTGACGAGGTTCACATAGCGTCGTTTCGGCTCGGAATCGTCCATGCCGTGCGTGACGATCTGGGACGACAAGCCCCCGCCGACAGCGACGGGGCGGCCCGGGCGGGCGCCTGATCCCGCCACCGCGCCGGGCACCTGGTCGACGGTTACGCTCCGGCGGGAGTGGAGGTAGACCCGGGCCGCCCCGGCGGGCCGGGCCCCGCAACTCCGGCTCCTCCACCGGCGGCTGGCGAAGGGTTGCGCATGACTACGCGCACAGGAGTCACCGTCCCGCCCCTGTTCTCCCGGATCGGCACCGCCTCGGCGCTGACCGCCGCCGCGGTCGGTACGAGCCTGTTGGCACCGTGGACGCCGTCGGCCGAAGCTGCCTCAACCGGGGTGAAGGCCCTGCACGTCGCGGCCTCCAAGAAGGGCTCCCCGTACAAGTGGGGCGCCACCGGACCCCACCGCTTCGACTGTTCGGGGCTGACCCAGTACGCGTTCAAGCGGGCGGGCAAGAAACTGCCGCGCACCGCCGCCGCGCAGTACAACAAGGTCAGACGCGTCCCCACCACCACCCGCACCCGCGGCGACCTGGTCTTCTTCCGGTCCGGACGGTCCGCGAAGTCCGTCTACCACGTGGGCATCTACGCCGGTCACGGCCGCATCTGGCACGCGCCCAAGACCGGCACCGTGGTGCGCCTGGAACGCATCTGGAGCAAGCGCGTCAGCTACGGGCGGGTCCACTAGCCGTACGGCGGGCGAGTCCACCGGCCGCGGGGCACCGGCCGCGCGGCGGGTGCCACTACCGCGTGCTGGTAACGATCGACGGCGGCCGGCGAGCTGGTCTCCCCGTTCGAGACGGACACCATCGTGGCGCTGTCCCGGGGCCCTCTGGTGGCCACCCACTACGGCCTGTACGACACGGTCTCCGGCATCAGCATGACCCTGGGCAACCTGACCCCGGGGTGCCCTGTGGGACGCCGCCCACCCGGGCGCGACCTGGCTGGAGCGTGCTGGCGGCCACCGGGACCGGCTGCGCCGCGCCCGTGGCGGCCCTCTCCTCCCACCTTCCCGCCCTTGCTCGTACACCCTCCTGCCCCTTGTCGCCCCTTTGTTCCGCTTGCTCCGCGCCGCGTACGAGCGTGCCCGCGTGGCGTGGCGGTCGCGGCCTCGCGCCGGCGCGTACCGGCTGACCTGCGTGCTTGGGCAACGGTTTACCGTCTACTCGTGGGCGGACAGGCCCATCACCCGCATGGAGGAGTCCGCCCGTTGCCTGCGTCATCCGCACTGGTCGATGCCATGGAACGGCATCAGATCGCCCTCTACTTGGGCGCGCTGGCCGCCGGTGCGGCGGTCGGTTGGGCCGCGCCCGGGGCCGGGCCCGCGCTGGAGCACGCCATCAACCCCCTCCTGGCGGCGCTGTTGTACGTGACCTTCCTCCAGGTGCCGGCCGCGCACCTGGTGCGGTCGCTGCGGGAGGGCAGGTTCCTGGCGGCCGTGCTGGTGCTCAACTTCGTCCTGGTGCCGCTCGTGGTGGCCGTGCTGTTCGTCCTCCTCCCCGGTGGCCGGGCCGTCCGCATGGGGTTCTTGCTGGTGCTGCTCGCGCCGTGCATCGACTACGTGATCGTCTTCAGCGGTCTGGCCGGCGGCAGCAACCAACGGCTGTTGGCGGCCAGTCCGCTCCTGCTGCTGGTGCAGATGGTGCTGCTGCCCGGATACCTGTTCCTGTTCCTGGGCTCGGAGTTGGCCGATGCCGTGGAGGTCGGCCCGTTCGTCGAGGCGTTCTGCGTGCTGATCGTCATCCCGCTCGCGCTGGCCTGGCTCACGCAGGGGTGGGCCGCCCGGCGGGAGGCGGGGCGCCGGACGGTGGACCGGGCGAACGCGCTGATGGTGCCGTTGATGTGCGCCACCCTGGCGGTCGTGGTCGGCTCCCAGTTGCCCAAGCTGGACGACCACCTGGGCGACGTGGCCCGGGTGGTCCCGCTGTACGCGGTCTTCCTGGTGGCAATGGCCTTCGTCGGCCTCGCCGTCACCCGCGCGTTCGGCCTGGACGTGCCCGCCGGGCGGGCCGTCGTCTTCTCCGGCGCGACCCGCAACTCCCTGGTCGTGCTGCCGCTGGCGCTGGCCCTGCCCGAGGATCTGACCCTCGCGGCGACCGTGGTGGTCACCCAGACCCTGGTCGAACTGGTCGGCATGGTGGTCTACGTACGGGCCGTGCCTCGGCTGTTGCCCACTCCGCAGCCGGTGCCGGGGCCGCACCGGCCGGCGGGCACCGGCTGAACCTGCCGGCTCTGCGCCACCGAGGGGCGGGCGGCGGCTACCGGCGGCGGGCCACCGGCGACCCGCGCCCGGCACCGCCTGGCCCCCTGCCGTAGGTCGTCTGGCTCAGGCCCACCCGGCTCACGCCGTCCGGCCCCGCGCGCAGCCGCCCCGCTCAGGCCGTCGCCGCGAGGGTGGCGATCACCGTGCCCACCTGTTCGTCGGTGAGGTCGGCGCGGGCCGTCAGTCGCAGGCGGGAGACGCCGTCGGGGACCGAGGGCGGCCGGAAGCAGCCGACCACCAGACCCGCGTCGCGGCAGCGCGCGGCCCAGGCCAGCGCGCGGTCGGGCGACGGGGCACGGACCGAGACCACGGCGGCGTCAGGTCGCACCGCCGCGAGCCCTTCGGCCGCCAGGCCCGTATGCAGCGCGCGGGCCACGGCGCGGACCCGCTCGGCGCGCTCGGGCTCGGCGCGCAGCAGCCGCAGGGCGGCCAGTGCGGCGCCGGCGGCGGCCGGGTTGAGCCCGGTGTCGAAGATGAAGGTGCGGGCCGCGTTGACGAGGTGTTCGATGACGCGGGCCGGGCCGAGGACCGCGCCGCCCTGGGCGCCGAGCGACTTGGAGAGGGTGACGGTGGCGACCACGTCGGGCGCGCCCGCCACGTCCGCGGTGTGCGGGGAGCCCTGCCCGGCCTGGCCTATGACGCCGAGGCCGTGCGCGTCGTCGATGAGCAGGCCGGCCCCGCGGCGGCGGCAGACGGTGGCGAGTGCGGGCAGCGGCGCGGCGTCCCCGTCGACGGAGAACAGCGCGTCGGTGACGACCAGCTTCGACGCGTGGGCTCCCGGCTCCTGGTCCAGGAGTTTGTCGACCGCCTCCGGGTCGGCGTGCGGCGCGATGCGGGTGTCGGCCCGGGAGAGCCGGCAGCCGTCGATGAGCGAGGCGTGGTTGTCGGCGTCGGAGACGATGAGCGAGGCACGGGAGGTGAGTGCGGTGACGGCCGCGAGGTTGGCCGCGTAACCGGACGAGAACACCAGGGCCGCCTCGAAGCCGCAGAAGGCGGCCAACTCCGCTTCCAGTTCGGCGTGCAGTTCGGTCGTCCCGGTGACCAGGCGCGACCCGGTGGAACCGGCCCCCCAGCGGCGGGCCGCGTCCGCCGCCGCCGCCGTGACCTGCGGGTGTCGGGCCAGGCCGAGGTAGTCGTTGCTGGCCAGGTCGAGCAGGGGCGAGGTCGCCGGGCGCGGGCGCAGGGTGCGTACGAGACCGGCTCGCTCGCGCTGTGCGCGCTGCGCGTCGAGCCAGTCGAACGCGGCGCCTCCGGCTGCGGTGGGGCGGACGTGTTCAGGCATGGGCCATCCCTGGGTTCTGTGGGGTTAGCAAAGAACGTATCCGGCCGTGCCCGGAGGCAGGGTGTGGTGATCCACACACCTCCAACCGACGTCGTTGTGCGTTCTCTCCTTGGACGCGGGCGGTGCCATGAGACAGGATCAGCGCCATGGATCTGCTGAAGACGCTGGTGGACAAGGGGTTGCGGCGCGAGCTGCCGACCCGGGACGAGGCGCTGGCCGTACTGACCACCTCCGATGACGAACTGCTGGACGTGGTGGCCGCGGCCGGTCGGGTGCGCCGTGCCTGGTTCGGGCGTCGGGTGAAGCTCAACTACCTGGTCAACCTCAAGTCGGGACTGTGCCCCGAGGACTGCTCGTACTGCTCACAGCGGCTCGGGTCGAAGGCCGAGATCCTCAAGTACACCTGGCTCAAGCCCGATGAGGCGTCGCAGGCCGCGGCGGCCGGGGTGGCCGGCGGTGCCAAGCGGGTGTGTCTGGTCGCCAGTGGCCGCGGCCCCACCGACCGGGACGTGGACCGGGTGTCCCAGACCATCGCCGCCATCAAGGAGCAGAACGAGGGCGTCGAGGTCTGCGCCTGCCTCGGGTTGCTCTCGGACGGGCAGGCGGAGCGGCTGCGGGCGGCCGGCGCCGACGCGTACAACCACAACCTGAACACCTCCGAGGCCACGTACGGCGAGATCACCTCCACGCACACCTACGCGGACCGGGTGGAGACCGTGCAGCAGGCGCAGGGGGCGGGGCTCTCGGCCTGTTCCGGGCTGATCGCCGGCATGGGTGAGAGCGACGCCGACCTGGTGGACGTGGTCTTCTCGCTGCGCGAGCTCGACCCGGACTCGGTGCCGGTCAACTTCCTCATCCCGTTCGAGGGGACGCCGCTGGCCAAGGAGTGGAACCTCACCCCGCAGCGCTGCCTGCGCATCCTGGCGATGGTGCGGTTCGTCTGCCCCGACGTGGAGGTCCGGCTGGCCGGTGGGCGCGAGGTGCACCTGCGGACGATGCAGCCGCTCGCGCTGCACCTGGTCAACTCCATCTTCCTCGGCGACTACCTGACCAGTGAGGGCCAGGCGGGCAAGGACGACCTGGCGATGATCGCCGACGCCGGGTTCGAGGTGGAGGGCGCGGGGACGACCACGCTCCCGCAGCACCGGGCCGACGCGCTGGCCGCCGCGGGGTGCGGCTCGCACGCCGAAGCGGGAGCCGGCGCCGGTGGTTGCGGGGGGCACACCGGCGGTGGCTGCGGGCCGTGCGGCGAGGGCGCGGCACCGGCCGAAGCGGCGACCGAAGCAGCGACCGAGCCCGCTGCCGCGACCGTCGCCGCAGCGGGAGGACCGGCCGACGGCACGGACGCCGCGGGCCCCTCGCGCCCCGATCTGGTCGCGGTGCGCCGCCGCGGCGCGGGCACGGACCTGCCGCCCAATGCCTGAGCCGATGAGCCCCGCACGGCTGCTTGAGCTCGATCGGCAGCACGTGTGGCACCCGTACGGTCCGATGCCGGGCCGGCAGCGCCCGCTCCTGGTGGAGTCGGCGGCCGGAGTCAGGCTGCGGCTCGCCGAGCCGGCCGAGGGGGTCAGCGAGCTGGTCGACGGGATGTCCTCGTGGTGGTCGGCCATCCACGGCTACAACCACCCGGTGCTGAACGAGGCCGCCCACGCCCAACTGGGGCGGATGAGCCACGTCATGTTCGGCGGGCTGACCCACGAGCCGGCCATCCGGCTGGCGACCAAGCTGGTGGAGATCACCCCCGAGCCGCTCCAGCACGTCTTCCTGGCCGACTCCGGTTCGGTGTCGGTCGAGGTCGCCATCAAGATGTGCCTCCAGTACTGGCGCTCGGTCGGCAAGCCGGCCAAGCAACGGCTGTTGACCTGGCGCGGCGGCTACCACGGCGACACCTGGCAGCCGATGTCGGTGTGCGACCCGGACGGCGGGATGCACAGCATGTGGCAGGGGGTCCTGCAACAGCAGGTCTTCGCCGAGCAGCCGCCCGCCGGCTTCGACGCCGAGCCCGACCCGGCGTACGTACGGGAGTTGGGCGAGCTGATCGCCCGGCACGCCCACGAGTTGGCGGCGGTCATCGTGGAGCCCGTGGTGCAGAACGCGGGCGGCATGCGCTTCCACTCGCCCGGCTACCTGCGGGCGCTGCGGCGGGCCTGTGACGAGCACGGGGTGTTGCTGGTCTTCGACGAGATCGCCACCGGCTTCGGCCGCACCGGCGCGCTGTTCGCGGCCGAGCACGCCGATGTCGCCCCCGACGTGCTGTGCGTGGGCAAGGCGATCACCAGCGGCTACCTCACCCTGGCCGCCGCCCTGTGCACCAGCGAGGTGGCGCGCGGCATATCCGAGGGCGAGTTGCCGGTACTGGCCCACGGCCCCACCTTCATGGGCAACCCGCTGGCCACCGCCGTCGCCTGCGCCAACATCGACCTGTTGCTGTCCTACGACTGGCAGGGCGAGGTGAAGCGGATCGAGGCGGGGCTGCGGGACGGGCTCAGCGCTGCGGCCCCGCTGCCCGGCGTGGCGTCGGTGCGGGTGCTCGGCGCGATCGGCGCGATCCAGTTGGAGCGCCCGCTGGACGAGGCTCGGATGGCTGCGGCCTCGCGGGCGGCGATCCGCAACGGCGTGTGGCTGCGGCCGTTCCGCGACCTCATCTACACGATGCCGCCGTACATCACCGGCGACGACGACCTGGCCCGCATCACGTCGGCGATGGTCGCCGCCGCCCGCGCCAGCGAGAGCTGACCCGCTCCGGGGGGGGGGGGGGGGGGGGGGGGGGGGGGGGGGGGGGGGGCGCCCCCACCACCGGAACCCCTGCACGAGACCCGAGACACCTTGAGGACACCACGATGAGCACCGTGATCGTCACCGGTACGGACACGGAGATCGGCAAGACCGTGACGACGGCAGCGGTGGCGGCCGTCGCCCTGGCGCAGGGCCGCCGGGTGGCCGTCCTCAAACCGGCGCAGACCGGCGTCGCCCCGGACGAGCCCGGCGACGTGGCCGAGGTGCGCCGGCTGGCCGGCGACGCGGTGACCGGCAGCGAACTGGCCCGCTTCCCCGACCCGCTGGCCCCGGCCACTGCGGCACGTCGAGCGGGGCGCGCCCCGGTGCGCCCGCGCGAGGTGGAACGGGCGGCCCGGGCCCTGGCCACCACGCACGACCTGGTCCTGATCGAGGGCGCCGGCGGCCTGCTCGTACGGTTCGACGAGGCCGGTTCCACACTGGCGGACGTGGCCCAACTGCTGGACGCCCCGGTGCTGGTGGTGGCCCGGGCGGGACTGGGCACGCTGAACGCCGCGGCCCTGACCGCGGAGGCGCTGCGCACCCGCGGCCTGAGGTGCCTGGGCATCGTGTTCGGCAGCTTCCCGCCCGAACCCGACCTGGCCACCCGCTGCAACCTGGCCGACATGCCCGAGGTCACGGACGCGCCCCTGATCGGCGCCATTCCCGAGGGGGCCGGCGCGCTGCCCCCGGCGCGCTTCCGGTCGGCGGCGGCCGACTGGCTGGCCCCGGCACTGGCCGGCACGTGGGACGCGACGGCCTTCGCGGGCTCTCTGCACGAGGGGTGAGGGACGGGGGTTGCGACGGTTCGAAGCCTGGAACGCCGAACCGTCGCACGGCCCGCGCCCCCGGTCACGTCCTCCGTCAGATGCGCGAGTTGCGCAGCGACTGCCACACCGCGCCGGCCAGGGCCCGCGTCGCCCGCGGGCCCGACAGGTGCTCGTGTTCGCGGTACAGGGCCCAGTTGTACTTCACGAGGGACAGCTTGTTGGAGGACAGCGACCCCGGCCGCTGGGCGCGGTACACCGCCAGGGGCTCGTCGAGGCCCCTCGCGTCGGCGCCGTCCCGCATGATCGACAGCCACAGGGCGTAGTCCTGGCGCTTGCGCATCTCGGGCATCAGCCTCGTGCCGAGGACCTTGCGGTCGTACATGGCCGTGAGGGCACCGATGTGGTCGCGGACCAGCATCGCGCGGTAGTCCACGTGTTCCCGCGCCACGCGGATCACCCGGCCGTTCGGCACCCAGTCGGTGCTTTCGCCGTCGTGGTCGGCGTCCATCTTGAAGTACGAGGTGAACGTCAGGGGCGCGGTGCCCTCGGCGGCGAACGCGAGCTGCTTCTCGGTCTTCTCCGGGAGCCACATGTCGTCGCTGTCCAGGAAGGCGATGTAGTCGCCGCGGGCCCGTTCCATCGCGAGGTTGCGGGCCCGGCCCGCGCCACCGCGCTCGGGTGCCGACTCCGGCAGCACGCGCTCGTCCTGCTCGGCGAACTCACGCAGCAGGTCCATGGAGCCATCGGCCGACTGGTCGTCGGTGACCAGCAGCTCCACGTCGCTATGGGTCTGGGTGAGCACCGATCGGACGGCCGCACCGAGGGTGGTTGCCGAGTTGTACACGGGCATCACGACGGACACCAAGGGCACAGCGCTTCTCCTTGCCAGATCAGATACGAAGGTCCATTCAAGCACCGTGATCGGGTAGGAGTCGCCACCCCGGTGGTCGTCGCTGGTCAGGGCCGTGCGGGAGGCCCGTGGGGCGTCCGCGCCGCCGGGGCGGAGCACCCCATCACCTGCGGGTACGGCGTGCGCGCGTACCGCGTCCGGTGCGGGCGTCAGCCGGTGGCCGCGGGCAGTCCGTACCGCACGTCCGTCAGCTCTTCGGACCGTTCCCACAGGCGGCGGCCGGTCTCCGGGTCGAGGGACGCGGCCGACGGGGTGACCGTGGTGGGCGCTCCGCGCAGTTCGGCCGGTCCTGCCGGGCCGATGAACTGGCCGCCCGTCGCCTCGGGCGCGGTCGCCGCGTAGAGCTGCGGCAGTGCGCCCCGCTCGGGGCGCTGGGCGAGGAGCGGGTTGCCGATGCCGCCGAGCAGCACCCGCCACAGCCGGACCGCGGACCGGGTCTGGAGGTTGGTCGCGGTGTAGCCCGGGTGGGCCAGCACGCTGCGCACCGGGCTGCCTGCCGCCGTCAGCCTGCGGTGCAGTTCCTGCCCGAAGACCGCGTTGGCGAACTTCGACTGGTTGTAGAACGCCATCGGCGCGTAGCCGCGCTCGCCGGTGAGGTCGTCGAAGCGCAGATGTCCCTTGTGGTGGTTGATGGAGCTCACGGTGACCACCCGGGGGTCGGTTCCCGCGCCGAGCAGGTCGAGCAGGAGGCCGGTCAGCGCGAAGTGGCCGAGGTGGTTGCAGGCGAACTGCACCTCGTGGCCCTGCGGGCTGAGGGTCCTGGGTGGCGCCATGACGCCGGCGTTGTTGATGAGGACGTCGACGCGCTGGTGGTCGGCGCGCAGTCGGTCGGCGAACGCGTGGACCGATGCCAGGTCGGCGAGGTCGACGGTGCGCACCTCAAGGCTGGCCGCGGGCAGTTCGGCGGTGAGGTCGGCGACCGCCCGGCGGCCCTTCGCCGCGTCGCGCACGGCGAGTACGACGTGGCCGCCACGGCGGGCCAACGCCCGGGTCGTGGCCAGCCCGAGGCCGCTGTTGGCTCCGGTGACGACGAAGACGCGGGCGCTCTGGTCGGGGATCTCTTCGGCGGTCCAGTGCTGCTGCTTCATGCGGCACACACTGCCTTTGGTGTCACCAGGTGTCAAGCTGTCACCCGGTGACACGCGAGGCGCGGAGTTACCATGTGCGGGTGAATCCCCGCCCGGACGTGACCTTGGCCCAGCGCAAGCGACAGCTCGTCGCGGACGAGTTGACCGAGGCAGCGATGCGGCTGCTGGTGCGAGACGGCTTCGACGCGGTCACCATCGACGAGATCGCGACCGCCGCCGGCGTGTCCAAGCGGACCTTCTTCCGGTACTTCGCGTCGAAGGAAGACGTGGTGGTCCAGTTCCTCGCGGACATGGGCGACGACATCCGCACCGCACTCGCCGCCCGCCCCGCCGCCGAGCCGCCGTCGGTGGCCCTGCTGCACGCCGTGCGGGTTCCCCTCGCCGCCTGCGGCGATCACGTCGACCGGGCGCTGAGCGTGGTGCGGCTGATCCTGCACACCCCGGCCCTGCTCGCCCGCTTCCTGGAGCGCCAGGCGCAGTGGCGCGACGGGCTGACGGCGGAGCTCGCCGACCGGACGGGCCTGGACCCGGAGGTGGAGCTGTATCCGCGGATGGCCGCGGGGATGGCGCTGACCGCCTTCGACGCCGTCCTGCACCGCTGGTGCGCCAGCGACGGCCACGACGATCCCACCGAACTCATCGACCGCGCCTTCGCGGTCATCGCCCCGGCCCTGGATCCGGCGCCACCGCCGCCGTCCGGCGGCTGACGACCCGCCGCGGGCCCTGCTCGACCGCCCACAGGTCGCGTACGGGGAGAGCTGCGGCCCCGGGCGCGCAAGGCCGCGAGGACGGGTGGACCCGGCGCACTCGGGACAGACGAACGCCGGGCAGACGGACGCCGGGCGGCGACCCGGGTGCAAGACCCCGGTCGCCGCCCGGCGTTCCCCCTCCGACCAGGTCGGCGGGGTGGGTGGGACGCCTGCGGTACGCGGCTCAGCCGACGGCCGCGTGCGTGAAGGCTGCCACGTCATCGGCGATGGCCGCCGCCACCTGCTCCTGCTGCGGGGTGAGGAAGAAGTGGCCGCCGGGGAAGCTGCGGAAGGTGAAGCCGCCGTCGGTGAGCGGGGCCCACGCCTTGGCTTCCTCGATGCTGACCCGCGGGTCGGCGTCGCCGGTCAGCACGCTGATCGGGCAGTGCAGCGCCGGCGCACCGCCGTCCACCTCGCAGCGGTAGGTCTCGATGGCCGTGTAGTCGGCCCGGATCGACGGCAGCACCATCCGCAGCAGTTCCTCGTCGGCCAGCAGCCCCGAGTCGGTGCCGCTGAGCGCGCGGATCTCCGCGATCAGGCCGTCGTCGTCGCGCTGGTGCACCTTCTCGTCGCGGAAGGTCGTCGGCGCCCGGCGGCCGGACGCGATCAGGCCGCGGAGCTGCGGGTTGCCCTCCCGCTCAAGCCGGCGCGCCAACTCGAAGCCGAGCACGGCGCCCATGCTGTGCCCGAAGAGCACCACCGGGCGGTCGAGCCAGGGCGTCAGCGCCTCGTACAGCGCGTCGACGAGTTCGGGCACGCTGGTCAACGGCGGTTCAGCGCGCCGGTCCTGGCGCCCCGGGTACTGCACCGACAGCACCTCGGTGGTGGCCGCGAGCGCCTTGGAGAACGGGAAGAAGAAGGAAGCCGAGCCCCCTGCGTGCGGCAGGAGCACCAGGCGGTGCGGGCTGTCGGCTACGGGATGGAAGCGGCGGACCCACGGGTCGTCGGTCCTGGACTCGGTGGTGCTCATGGCTACCCTCGTTCCTTCGTCGTGCTGCGTACCGTGTCGATGGCGCCCGTCGACGCGCCGGTGGTCCGACGGGCACACCCCATCTCATCAGGCATCTCCGCAACAGGACAGCTCGGCCATGACCTTGACGCGGTGTCGGCAACGGGCTCCGCCGCCGGTACGGCCGCGCTCGGCGCCACGGCGCGCGGCCCCGGGGCCCGCCCGCACCGACACGCATCCCAACACGTTCACCCGACCGTGCGGGGCGCGCCAACCCCTGTCCCCCCACGCGCCACCCGTAACGCCGGCTCCTCGCCCCCCTCACGACCGGGCCCCCGCGGCGGAGAGCAGGCAGCGGGCGGGGCAGTCGCGCCGGCCGGGCAGGCGCGTGCGGCGCGCTGCGGTGGTCAGCGGCTCCAGGTGCGGAGTTCGGCGGCGACGTCGTGGACGCTCGCCGTGCCGCCCTTGATCAGCCGGGCCAGGTCGCGGACCTGCTCGGGCGAGACGGTGAGGGTGACGCCGCTGGCGACGAGGTAGGCGTACCCGACGGCGCTGGCGAACAGCGCGTTGGACCGTTCGAGCGCGGGCACCTGGAGCAGCAGGTGCAGCAGGGCCGCCGCCCGTTCCTCGGCGTCGCGGTAGACGGGGACGCCGAAGATCTCCGCCTGGTGCCGGCCGACGGCGGCCACCAGCGCGCCCCAGTCGGTGACGGCCGGGTCCCCCGGCGTGTGCTCCTCGGCGACCATCAGCAACCAGGCGAGGTCGACGGTGACGTTCAACGGCTCGGGTGCTCGCGGTCGAGCTCTTCGGCGAAGGTGCTTCGGTACTGCTTCATGAAGTCGGCGGCGGCCTCGACGAAGGTGTGTCCCACCTCGCCGGTGTCCTTGCGGACCAGGTCCTCGATGTAGCGGTTGACGCTCATGCCCCGTTGCAGGGCGCGCGCCCTGGCCGCCTCGGCGGTCGCCTCGTCCACACGCACGTTCAACTGTGTCTTGGCCACGCTTCACGCTAGCGCGCGGGCGCTAGCGGGGACAACCGGTGGCGGGCCCTCCTCCCCCGGCCGGACCGGGCGCTCCCTCCCGCACCGACCGGTCGGGCTGCGGTGGGGCGGGCGGCGCCTGACAGCGGTACGGAGGGGGCAGGCCGGCGGTACGGGGCGGCGGGAGCAGGTTGTACGAGCCCAGGCAGGTCGGCCGCACGGGGGGGGCGGGCCGGTCCGCGGAGGGGCGGGCGGGGTAGCTTTCCCTCATCTGCGATCAAGGAGGCTTGGCCATGTCCCGTCCCTTCCGGTTCGGCGTCAACATGCTTGCGATCGAGACTGGTGAGGCGTGGCGCGCTCAGTGCCGGCGCGCCGAGGAGTTGGGCTACGACGTACTGCTGGTCCCGGACCACCTCGGCATGCCCGCCCCGTTCCCCGCCCTGATAGCGGCGGCCGAGGCCACCGAGCGCCCGCGCGTGGGCACCTTCGTACTGAACGCCGGCTTCTGGAACCCCGCGTTGCTGGCGCGCGAGGTGGCCACCTGTGACCAGCTCACCGGCGGCCGTCTCGAACTCGGCCTCGGCGCCGGCTACGTCAAGGACGAGCACGACAGCGCCGGACTGCCCTGGGGCACCCCGCGGGAGCGCGTCGACCACCTGGAACGTACGGTGACCGAGTTGGAGCGGCTGCTCGCCGACGCCGAGCACCAGCCCCGGGCCGCCCAGTCCCCCAGGCCGCCGGTGCTGCTCGGCGGCAACGGGGACCGGATGCTGCGGCTGGCCGCGCGCCACGCCGACGTCGCCGCGTTCACTGGCGCCCACCAGGCGCCCGACTCCCCCACCGGCACCCTGACCATGATCACCGCGGACGCGCTGGCGGAGCGGGTGGCCGCCTACCTGTCCTTCGCCGCCGACCGCACGACGCCCGCCGAGCTGAACTACCTCGTCCAGCGCGTGGTCATCACCGAGGACCGGCGGGCGGTCGCGGAGGAGTTCAGCCAGTACACCAACGGCCTCTCGGCCGACCAGGTACTCGAACACCCCGCCCTGCTGGCCGGCACGGTGACCGAGATCGCCGACCAGATTCGCGCCCACCGCGAGCGGTTCGGCTTCACCTACTTCACCGTCCTCCACCCGTACCTGGAGGAGTTCGGCACGGTGATCGCGGAGCTGCGCGAGCACTGAGCGGAGCTGCGCGAGCACTGAGCCGATGCCGGACGGCGGCGCGCGACCTGGACGTTCGGGGTGCCGCCGCCGCCCGGCCCTGCTCGGCCGACCGGCCCCTCCTCCCGGCCCCGGCCCCACTCGGCCGGCCGCTCCCCTCCCGAGGGTGCCGGGGTGCCGCGCAGCAGCCAGAGGCGGGCCCCGCACCCCGCTTTGCTGATCCTTTACGATGGGTGTTCGATCCTGTCCGTGTAGAACTTCCAGCGAAAGGTGTGAGCGTCCGCCCATGGGCGAGCCTCCCAGTAGCCGCTATCGCGCGATTCCTCCGCTCCTGTCCGACCATGGGACGGAGGTGACCCCATGATGGAAGTGCTGCTCCTGGCCGTGGCGCTGTTGCTGTCGCTGGCCTGTGGGGCCTTCGTCGCCGCGGAGTTCTCGCTCACCACCGTCGAGCGGGCCGAGTTGGAACGGGCCGTCGACCGGGGCGAGCGGGGCGCGGAGAGTGCGCTCAAGGCGGTGCGCAGCCTCACCTTCCAGCTCTCCGGGGCCCAGCTCGGCATCACCGTCACCAACCTGATCGTCGGCATGCTCGCCAAGCCGTCGATCGCCGCCCTGCTCGGTGGGCCGCTGGAGGCCGTCGGAGTGCCCTCGTCGGCCGTCGGGTCGATCGCTCTGGTGGCCGGGACCGTGCTGTCGACGCTGGTGCTGATGGTGGTCGGCGAGCTCGTTCCCAAGAACTGGGCCATCTCCAAGCCGCTGCCGGTGGCCAAGCGCGTCGCCACCCCGCAGCGCGCCTTCAGCGCCGCCTTCCGGCCGCTGATCTCCCACCTCAACAACACGGCCAACCGTGCGGTGCGCCGCCTCGGCCTGGAACCGGCCGAGGAATTGGCCTCCGCCCGCGGCCCGCAGGAGCTCGTGGCGCTGGCCCGGCACTCCGCCCGTGCGGGCGCGCTCGACCGGGACACCGCCGAGCTCTTCGTCCGCACCCTGAACCTGGCCGAGCTCTCCGCGGAGAACGTCATGACGCCGCGGGTGCAGGTGATGGCGCTCGACGCGCAGGCCACCGCCGAGGACGTCGCCAACGCCACCCGGGCCACCGGGCTCTCCCGCTTCCCGGTCTACCGCGGCAGCCTGGACACGGTCGTCGGCGTCGCCCACATCAAGGACGTGCTCGCCATCCCGGCCGAGCAGCGCCCCCGCCACCCGGTGTCCAAGCTGCTGCGCGAGCCGCTGCTGGTGCCGGAGTCGCTGACCGTGGACCGGCTGCTGGACCGGCTGTCGGGCAAGCGCACCATGGCCGTCGTCATCGACGAGTACGGCGGTACGGCCGGCGTGGTCACCCTGGAGGACATCGTCGAAGAGGTCGTCGGCGAGGTGCGCGACGAGCACGACCCGCTGGAGACCCCCGACCTGGCCCCGCGCGGCACCGACGAGACGGGCCGGGCACTGTACGACGCGGACGGCGCCGCCCGGATCGACCAGCTCAGGTCGATCGGCCTGCGCGCGCCGGACGGCCCGTACGAGACGCTGGCCGGTCTGGTCGCCACCGAGCTCGGCCGCATCCCGGCGCTGGGAGACGAGCTTGAGGTGGCGGGCTGGCAGCTCACGGTGACGGACGCCGCCGGGCGCCGGGCCGCGGGCCTGCGGCTGCGGGCCCCGCTCGCCGACCCCGACGAGGACGAGGAGGCGGCCGAGCACCACGGGCAGCACCGCGGCGGGCGCGCCCACGGCCGTGGCCGGCGCCGTCCCGGTGGCCACCACCGGGACGAGGCCGCCGCTGCCGATCAGGCCCCGGGCGCGGCGGGCGACCCCGCGCCACAATCCGCCGGGGGGCCGGCCGCCGGCGACCGCACCGGGGGCGGTGCCGCAAACGGCTCCGCCCCCGGTGTCGGCACCGGCACCGAATCCGAGCCCGGCACCGGCCCCAGCACCGCCCCCGACAGCGACCGGCGGTCAGCCGATGACCGGTCCGGTCCCGCCGGGGACGCGGCACCACAGCGAGAGGAGCACCGCCGATGATCGTGGTCCAGTTGTTGATCGGCCTGCTCACGCTGGTGGTCAACGCGTACTTCGTGGGCGCCGAGTTCGCGCTGATCTCGGTGCGCCGCAGCCAGATCGAGCCGCACGCCGAGCAGGGCGACCGGCGGGCCCGCAGCGTCCTGTGGGGCCTGGAGCACGTGTCAGCGCTGATGGCGGCGGCGCAGCTCGGCATCACGCTGTGCACCCTGGTGCTCGGCATCGTCGCCGAGCCGGCCATCGCCCATCTGCTGGAGCCGGTCTTCCACGCGGTGGGGGTGCCGGACGGGCTGACCCACCCGATCGCCTTCGTGATCGCGCTTGCGGTGGCCACCTACCTGCACATGCTCTTCGGCGAGATGGTGCCGAAGAACATCGCGCTGGCCGAGCCGGTGCGCTCCGCGCTGCTGCTCGGGCCGCCGCTGGTGGCCATGTCCCGGGCGCTGCGACCGGTGATCTTCACCGTCAACGCGTTCGCGAACACGCTGCTCAAGCTGTTGCGGGTGGAGCCGAAGGACGAGGTGGCCGCCTCGTTCTCGGACGCCGACCTGGCGCGGATGGTCGCCGACTCCAGTGAGGCGGGGCTGTTGGACGACCGGGCCACCGAGCGGCTGCGGGACGCGCTCGAACTCGGTCAGCGGCCGGTGCGGGACGTGGTGCTCTCGGTGGACCGGGTGGTCACGGCCAGGCTCGGGGTCACCCCCGAGCGGCTGGAGCGGCTCTCGGCCGAGTCCGGGTTCTCGCGCTTCCCGGTCATCGACGGCAGCGGGCGCATCCTCGGCTACCTGCACGTGAAGGACGCGCTGGACGCCAGGCCGCGCGACGTGGCCTTCCGCCCCGAGCAGTTGCGGCCCATCGCCCGGGTCCGGGCCGCGACCCCGCTGGACGACGTGCTGACCGCGATGCGCGGCACCAGCACGCACCTGGCCGCCGTCATCGACGAGCAGAGCCGGCTCGCCGGCCTCGTCACCATGGAGGACGTGCTGCGGGAACTGGTGGGCCCGGCGCCCACCGCCTGACGGGCGCCCCGGGGGCACGGCCACGCGGCCGTGCCCCCGCAAGGCCCCGCCCCAGCGCTCGTCACCGGCGTGCTGGCAGCACCCGCCCCGGCGCCCGCAGCCCTCCGGGACGCGGTCCCGCACGGCTCCTCTCGGGACCGCGCCCCGCGCCGTACGACCGCACCACAGCGCTGCGGCGGCGCCGGGCCACTCCGCGCGCTACGCCCGGTCCGGTTGGGCCAGCATCCGCTCGGTGACGCCGCGTAGGTGCGCGTCCAACGTGGCGGCCGGGTCGTCGCTGAACCCGTACAGCGCAACAGCGGCCGTGAGGATCACGTCGCACAGTTCGGCGGCCACGTCGGCCCGGCCGTGAGTGACGCCCTTGCGCGGGTTCTGGCCGGTCAGCCCGGTGTACGCGCTCATCACCTCGCCCGTCTCCTCGGCCAGCTTCAGCAGCCGCAGCGCCCGTTCCTCCGCCGGGTCGCGGTCGGCGTTGGCCGCGTCGAGCCAGCCGACCGCGTGCCGGGCGGTCTCCCACAGCACCGATCCGGCCGGCGCGGGCGGCTTCTCCGCACCGCCCTCCGCGGCGGCGTGCGCCTCGCGCTCGTGCAGGGCGTCGAGTTGGTCGGCCCTGATCTGGTCGGCGCTCACGCGCTCGCTCATGTGGCGGTCTCCCCATCGGTACGGTGCCTTGGCCCGGCTGCGGTCCGGGGCCGGAGCAACAGGACAAAGGCGGGCGGGTGGGACGGTGCGGTGCCGGGCCCGAGATGCGGTCCGGCCTGCCGATATGATCGCGCTCGCCATGCAGATGAACGCCACGTACTCCAGTTTCGTCGCGGTCGGCGACTCCTTCACCGAGGGCATGTCCGACGAACTGCCCGACGGCACCTACCGGGGCTGGGCCGACCTCCTCGCTGCGCGGCTCGCCGCCCGGGACCCCGGATTCCGCTACGCCAACCTCGCCGTGCGCGGCAAGCTCATCGGCCAGATCGTCGACGACCAGAGCGGCCCGGCGGCGGCGATGGACCCGGACCTGATCACCCTGGTCGGCGGGTTGAATGACGTGCTGCGCCCCAAGTGCGACATGGCGCGGGTGTGCGCCAGGTTCGAGGAGGCCGTCGAGCGACTGGCCCCGCGCTGTCGCCAGCTCGTCCTGATGCACAGCCCCGGGCGGCACGGCCCGCTGCTGGAGCGGGGCAGGCCGCGCATCGAGCGCCTCTACGCCCACATCGACGCGGTCGCGGCGCGGCACGGCGCGCTGGTGGTGGACCTGTTCGGGGCGCCGGTGCTGGGCGACGCCCGGATGTGGGCCGATGACCGGCTGCACCTGAACACCGAGGGGCACCGGCGGGTGGCGGAGGCCGTGTGGCAGACGATCGGGCTGCCGGCCACCTTCGACTGGCGGGAGCCGCTACCGCCGCCGGTGCTGCCCGGCTGGCGCTCGCGGCGCAGCGCCGACCTGCGGTTCGCCCGCGTACACCTGGCCCCCTGGATCGGCAGACGGCTGACCGGCCGCTCGTCCGGTGACGGCCGCGCGCCCAAGCGGGCCGAGCTGCTGCCCCTCGTACCCGCCGACATCGCGACCGATCACGCCGCCGGCGATGCGGTGGGCGGTGCCGCGGGCGGCTCGCCGGCCCGGCCCCCGGCGGCCGAGGGCTGAGCGGCAGCCCCCGCGGCGGCGGGCCCACGGGCGGTTGCCGCCCGCCGCGGGCCCGGCGCTGGCCTGCGGATACCGCCAGTAGACTGCCCCCGTGACTGTTAAGCCGCGCATCCCGAACGTCCTGGCCAGCCGCTACGCCTCGGCGGAGCTCGCCGTCCTGTGGTCCCCCGAGTACAAGGTGACGCTGGAGAGGCGGCTGTGGCTCGCCGTGCTGCGCGCCCAGAAGGACCTCGGCATCGAGGTGCCGGACGGGGCGATCGCCGACTACGAGCGGGTCCTGGAGACGGTCGACCTGGAGTCGATCGCCGAGCGCGAGAAGGTCACCCGGCACGACGTCAAGGCGCGGATCGAGGAGTTCAACGCGCTCGCCGGGCACGAGCAGGTCCACAAGGGCATGACGTCCCGCGACCTGACCGAGAACGTCGAACAGCTTCAGCTCAGGCTCTCCCTTGAGCTGGTGCGCGACCGGGTGGTGGCGGTGCTCGCCCGGCTCGGCAAGCTGGCAGCCGACCACGCCGAGCTGGTCGTGGCCGGGCGCTCGCACAACGTGGCCGCCCAGGCCACCACGCTCGGCAAGCGGTTCGCCACCGGCGCCGATGAGCTGCTGGTGGCCTTCGGCCGGCTTGAGGAGTTGCTGGGTCGCTATCCGCTGCGCGGTATCAAGGGCCCGGTCGGCACCGCCCAGGACATGCTGGACCTGCTCGGAGGCGACGCCGGCAAGCTGGCCGAGCTTGAGCAGCGCATCGCCGGCCACCTCGGCTTCGCCCACGCCTTCACCTCCGTCGGCCAGGTCTACCCGCGCTCGCTGGACTACGAGGTGGTCAGCGCCCTGGTGCAGGTGGCAGCCGCCCCGTCGTCGATCGCCAAGACGATCCGCCTGATGGCCGGGCACGAGCTGGTCACCGAGGGGTTCAAGCCGGGGCAGGTCGGCTCCTCCGCGATGCCGCACAAGATGAACACCCGCTCCTGCGAGCGGGTGAACGGCCTGACCGTGATCCTGCGCGGCTACGCGTCGATGGCCGGCGAGCTCGCCGGCGACCAGTGGAACGAGGGCGACGTGTCCTGCTCGGTGGTGCGCCGCGTCGCGCTGCCGGACGCGTTCTTCGCGCTCGACGGACTGCTGGAGACGTTCCTGACGGTGCTGGACGAGTTCGGCGCCTTCCCGGCCGTCGTCGCCCGCGAGCTCGACCGCTACCTGCCGTTCCTGGCCACCACCAAGGTGCTGATGGCCGCGGTACGGGCCGGGGTGGGCCGTGAGGAGGCGCACGAGGCGATCAAGGAGAACGCGGTGGCCGCCGCGCTGGCCATGCGCGAGCAGGGCGCCGAGCGCAACGAGCTCCTGGACAAGCTCGCGGCGGACGAGCGACTGCCGCTGGACCGGGCGGAACTGGACGCGCTGATGGCGGACAAGCTGTCCTTCACCGGCGCCGCGTCCGACCAGGTGGCCGCGGTCGTGGCCCGCATCGAGGAGATCGCCAAGCGGTACCCGCAGGCCGCGGGTTACGCGCCGGGGTCGATCCTCTGACCCCCGAAGAGCTGGCCGCCGCCCGCGACCGCGTCGTTCCCGACGTGGTCGCGGCCGGGCTGCGGGTGCTGTTCTGCGGCATCAACCCCGGCCTGCTGTCGGCGGCCACCGGCCACCACTTCGCCCGCCCCGGCAACCGCTTCTGGCCGGTCCTGCACGACAGCGGGTTCACCCCGCGCCAACTGCGCCCCGCGGAGCAGGAGGAGTTGCTGACGTACGGCCTCGGCATCACCAACGTGGTGGCCAGGGCCACCGCGCGGGCCGACGAGCTCAGCGCCGAGGAGTACCGGGCGGGCGGCGAGGTGCTGCGCGCGAAGGTCGCCCGGCTGCGTCCGGCGTGGCTTGCGGTCGTCGGCGTCACCGCCTACCGGGTCGCCTTCGCCGACCGGACCGCCCGCATCGGCCCCCAGCCCGGCACGCTGGGCGAGACCCGGGTGTGGGTGCTGCCCAACCCGAGCGGGCTCAATGCGCACTGGAGCCGGCAGGCCATGGCCGAGGAGTACGGGCGACTGCGCAGCGCGGCCACGGGGCAGCCGGGCGCGGAATAGGGCGCAGGCCCGCCCGCGAGAGCTGCTCCGTGGCCGGGCCCGCCGCGGATCGGCCCGCTACGCATCGCGCCGCTCCAGCACCCACCACCCCGTCAGCACCGCCGCCAGCGTCCACGCGGCGAGCACCGCAAGACCGCTCCACGGGCCGAGGCCGTCGGTCGCCCTGGTGTGCAGAACCGCCTGGCCCGCGGCGTCCGGCAGCAGGCGGGTCAGCCGGTACGCGGCCGACGTCGTGCCCACCACCGGCTGGACGAGGGTGAGCAGCGGCACCAGCAGGCCGAGGGCCGCGACCTGGCTGCGTACGGCGGTGGCGACGCCGGCGGCCAGCACCGTCAGCAGCCCCAGATAGAGGCCGCGGCGCGCAACGCGCAGTCGGCGCCGATGCCCCTGCACCCGGGCCGGACAGCACCAGGACGGTCAAGACACACGTCAGCGCGGTGCTCGCCAAGCTCGGCGCGCGTGACCGCACCCAGGCGGTGATCGCCGCGTACGAGTCGGGGTTCGTCGCGCCGCAGGAGGGAACCTGAGCTTGGCACGGCGCGCGCACCCCCGCCGCGCCCGGTGGCGGCGATCGCCGACCGGTGGCCGCCGCCGGCGTCTGCGGGGCGGGTGACGTGCACGGAGATGGCTCATTGTGAGGCTCGAAGAGGAGTCGCCGGGACCCGCGGTAGCGGATACGATCCGGCAGACACTCACAGGTAGGGAGGCCGGATTGGGGCGGCTCACCGGCGGGGACCCGTCGTTGCTGCGGCGGATCAACTCCGCCGTGGTGTTGCAGGCGCTGCGGGCGATCGACTCCGCGACCCTCACGGACCTGGTGCGGGACACCGGGCTGTCGCGGCCCACGGTCGAGGGTGTGATCGAGGGGCTGACGGAGAGCGGTCTGGTGGTGGAGACGCCCGCCGAGGAGGGTGAGGCCCGCCGGCAGGGGCGTCCGGCGCGCAGGTTCCGGTTCCGCACCGAGGCGGGGCACCTGTGCGGCATCGAGATCGGCCCGCACCGCGTCTCGGCGCTCCTGTCCGACCTGGGCGGTCGGCTGCTCGGCTCGATGTCCCGGGAGGTCACGGTCGAGGCCACGGCCGACGAGCGGCTGGGGCGGCTGCGCGAGGGCGTGGCCGACATGTTGAAGCGCGCCGGGGTGGCCCGCAGTTCGCTGCGGGCGGTGGGCGTGGGCAGCCCCGGCATCGTGGACGCCGACGGCACCGTACGGCTGAGCACGGCGCTGCCCGGCTGGACCGGGCTGCCGCTCGGCGAGCGGCTGCGCCGGTCCTTCCGCTGCCCGGTCCTGGTGGAGAACGACGCGAACACGGCGGCCGTCGCCGAGCACTGGCAGGGCGCGGCGACCGACTCCAACGACGTCGTCTTCGTGCTGGCCGGGCTGAGCCCCGGGGCCGGGGCGCTGATCGGCGGGCGGCTGCACCGCGGCTTCGGCGGCGCGGCCGGGGAGATCGGCGCGCTGCACCTGCTGGGCGGCGAGGCGTCGCCCGAGGAGGTCCTCTCGACCACGGGCGAGCCGCTGCACCCGCTGGACGAGGAGCAGGTGGCCCGGGTCTTCGCCCTGGCCAGGGCGGGCGACCCGGGGGCCAGGGCGGCCGAGGCGCGGTTCACCCGCCGGCTGGTGCACGACGTCACCGCGCTGGTCCTCGCGCTGGACCCGGAGTTGGTCGTGGTCGGCGGCTGGGCGGCCGGGCTCGACGGCCTGCTCGACCCGCTGCGCACCGAACTCGCCCGCTACTGCCTGCGCCCGCCCCTGGTCGACCAGTCCATCCTCGGCGAGGCCGCCATCGCCACCGGCGCACTGCGCCTGGCGCTCGACCACGTGGAGGAAGAACTGTTCGCGGTGGAGAGCACGGTGACGGCCCGTCGGTGAGGCGGGGCGCGCGACCGCGGGGCTGGCTTGCTCTGTGGGGGCGGCGGTGGGGGGTGTGCGGCTTCGTGGTCCGTCTGCCGGCTCCGGCCCGCCTCGTCAGCCGGCTTCCCTCGCTTCCCCACCCACTGACGGTCCTGCCCCTTGCCGGCTCCGTTCCGCCGTATCTGCGAGCTCTGCCCCCGCCGCGTCTCCCGCGCCACGTACGGGTCCGGCTCCGCGTGCGGCTCTGCGTACGGGTTCACTCCCGCGGAGCGCCGGCACGTGGCGCGGCGTTATCGCCTGATGTTATGGGCCCGGCGGTGCACGGAGCGGCGAACCGGCGTCGGAGCGAGCCCGTCCCGGGCAGGGCCCCGGGCGCAGGCCACCGCGCGGGGCGCAACGGCCCACCCCTGGCCCGGCGAGTACGGAAGCTGCGGTACGGCACCGGCCCCGGCCCCGCCGGAGGCCCGTAACGACCGGTGGCCGGGCGCCGCCCTCACGAGGAGGGGGCACCCGGCCACCGTACGAAGAGGTACGAAGTCGTACCGAGATGCTTGACGGGCCGTCACGAGGCGGCCGGCGGGCCCGGTGTGGGCCCGCGCAGGTCTCTCAGCCGGCCAGCAGGTCGGGGCCGCTGTCGCCGAACGTGAGGCGGCAGGTGTCGGCGCGGTAGGTGGCCACGCCGACGGCCGCGGTGCGGCCCGCCGCCAGATAGCGGGTGGTGACCACGAGGACCGGCGCGCCGGGCAGGCGGTCCAGGGCCTTGGCGTCGTCGGCCCTGGCCGAACCGAGCTCCACCGTCCGCTCCTGGCCCTCCAGTTCGCGCTGGTGCAGTTCGCGCAGGATGGCCCGGGCGCGGGCCGCGCTACCGGCCGGCCAGGCCGTTCCGCCGCCCGCCGGGGCGAGCGGGGCCTCGTTGAGGTTCAGGCCGGGGACCGAGCCTGCCGGCACGTACAGCAGCTCGGCGGCGACCGGCTGACCGTCGGTGGTCAGCGCCCGCCGGACCGTGTGCACCTCGGCGTCGGCGGGGACGTCGAGCAGGCGGGCGACGGGGGCCGGCACGCTGCCCACCGTGCTGCCCAGCGTCTGCCACGGGTCGGCGACCGCTCCCGGCCAGGCGTGCCGGCTGTCGCCGACGGCCACGCCCATCCGGGGCGGGGCGACGGTGGTGCCGACGCCGCGCCGGCGCTGGAGCCTGCCTTCGAGCTCCAACTGCTCCAGGGCCTGTCGGAGCGTGGCCCGCGCGACGCCGAACCGCGCGGCGAGCTCGCGCTCGTTGGGCAGGATCTCGCCGACGGCGAACTCCGAGTCGAGCGCCTTGCTGAGCACTGTCTTCAGGTGCCAGTACTTCGGCTCCGGCACCCTCTCAAGCTGCGTGGTCCCCACCCTGTCCTCCACGATCGCCGTGTCCGGCCGGCCTCGCACCGACCGCGCGTCCCCACTGGGTCAAACGCGCGACAGTGCGTGGCCGACGCCCTGTCCACTCCGCTCGTTCCGCTCCGAGAGCCGAAGTTATGCGCGCTTCTTTATTAAAGGTTGTTTCAGTATGGGTGTGACGATAGGACGGTGGGCGACCTTGGTCAAGACCAATCCCGCTGCCGGTCGCCGCAGACCTCTCGGGTAGCGTCTGGCCACGCACGGACGGGGGTGCCCGCGGACCGTTCGACACCGGTCGTGTCCGCCCCGTCCGCGGCCGTCCGGCAGCGGACGGTGGGGGCCGCGCCCGGCGCGCGGCGGTGGCGCCGGCCGGGCGGCGGCGGCGCGGCGAGCAGCACTGCGAACGACGCAAGGAGCGTGCAATGGACCAGGTCACCGTGGTCACGGGGGGCAGCAGGGGGATCGGCGCGGCCGTCGCCGTACGGCTGGCCAGGGCCGGGCACCACATCGCCATCGGGTACGAGCGCAACGCCGAAGCGGCCGAGGCCACGGCGGTCGCCGTGCGCGCGGCGGGGGTGCGGTGCGTGACCGTACGGGCCGACACGAGCGACGCCGACCAGGTCGAGGCGCTCTTCGACACCGCGCAGCGCGAGCTCGGCCAGCTCACCGGGCTGGTCAACAATGCCGGCATCACGGGCCTGTTGGGCCGCTTCACGGAGACGTCCCCGGAGGCCGTGCGGCGCGTGGTGGACGTCAACGTGACGGGGGCGCTGCTGTGCGCGCGGCGCGCCGCGCGGGCCATGTCCACGCAGTACGGCGGGGCGGGCGGCGCGATCGTCAACGTGTCGTCGGCCAGCGCGACCACCGGCAGCCCGGGCGACTACGTGCACTATGCGGCGAGCAAGGCCGCCGTGGACGCGATGGCCGTGGGGCTCTCCAAGGAGCTGGCCGCCGATGGCATCCGGGTCAACTCGGTGCAGCCGGGCATGACGGTCACCGACATCCATGCGTCGATGGGCGACCCGCAGCGGCCGTGGCGGGTCGCGGACCGGATACCGATGGGCCGCCCCGGCGAGCCGGACGAGATCGCGGCGGCCATCGTCTGGCTGCTGTCCCCGGACGCCTCGTACACCACGGGCGCGGTGCTGCGGGTGGCCGGCGGTCTGTGATCGAACGGCACGGCGCGGGGCGGGGCCTCCCCCGCCACGTGCGGCGTGTCCACGGCGCCCCGCCGTGGGCACGGCGGGGCACTTCGCCGGCGCGGCACCCGCCGACACGCTGCCGCGATCCCCGGTCTACCGCTGGGTAACCGGTCCTGCCATGCTCTCCCCCGACCGAGCCCCGTGGCCCGGCTGTCAACGGATGATGAGGGAGCGCCCGATGGTCGAGATCCTGTCCTTCGCCCATGACGTCGAGGGGGGCTGCGCGCCGATCTCGCTCGCGTACGAGCGGCGGGGCGCGGGGGAACCCGTCGTGCTGCTGCACGGCATCGGTCACCACTGGCAGGCGTGGGAGCCGGTGCTGGGCATCCTCGCCGCCGAGCGCGAGGTGATCGCCGTCGATCTGCCGGGGTTCGGCGCGTCGGCCGCGCTGCCGCCCGGGGTCGGCTACGACTTGCCGGAGCTGCTGGCCGTACTCCACCGGTTCTTCGACGAGCTGGGGCTGGACCGGCCGCACGTGGTGGGCAACTCGCTCGGTGGCCTGCTCGCGCTCGAACTGGGTCGCACCGGGCGGGCGCGCACCGTCACCGCGGTGTCGCCCGCGGGGTTCTGGACCGAGGTCGAGCGGCGGTACGGGTTCGGCATGCTCCGGGTGATGCACCGGGCGACCCGCACGCTGCCGGACCCGCTGGTGGGCCGGCTGGCCGGGACGGCCGTGGGGCGGGCCGTTCTGGTCGGCGCGGTCTACGCGCGACCGGGCAGGCGGGCCGCGCACCGGGTGGTCGCCGAGGCCCGGGCGATGCGGCAGGGCCCGGGTTTCGCGCCGACGCTCGCCGCCGGACTGCGGGCGCGCTACACGCACGACGTGCCGGGGGTGCCGGTGACCATCGCCTGGGGCAGTGCGGACCGACTGCTGCTGCCCCGGCAGGGCCCGCGGGCCAAGCGCACCATCCCGGCGGCCCGGCTGATCCGGCTGCCGCGCTGCGGCCACGTACCGATGAACGACGATCCGGCCCTGGTCGCCCGGGTCATCCTGGACGCCACCCGACCCACGGCCACACCGCCCCGGCCGGACGCGGCCTCCTGAACGCCGCCGGGCCGTACCGCTTCCGCCGGCGGGGCGGGCCGGACGGCGCGGCCGGCGTCGCGCCCGAGGAAGGTGTCACGGGGGCGGGGTGCGGCCCGTGTCGTCCTTCGATTCGCTCGGCGGGCCCGGGGCGCGGGCCGGTGTGGTGGCCGGCTGCGCCGGCGCGGGCCCCGTGGCGGCGGGTTCAGGCGTGCCGGTGGGCGCCGTGGTCCGGTGCGCCGGGCCGGACGCGACGACCGGGCCGCGCCCGGTGCGGTGCCGGGCCGCGAGCACCCCGGAGCCGACCGCGACGCCGGCGCCGACCAGAAGGCTCCCGACGCCCTGCGGGAGGCCGAAGCCACCGGTGCCGACGGCCGGGGCGGTCAGGGCCGCGCTGACCGGGATCAGACCGGAGAAGAGCGTGGCCCGCTCGGGGCCGATCCGGTGCAGCCCCTGGTACCAGCAGACGAAGCCGATCACGGTGACCACCAGCGCCTGCCACAGCAGGGCCGCTGTCTCCTGGCCGTCCGGTACGCGCAGCCAGTCGCCGCCGTCCACGACCAGCGCGAGGCCCAGCGCCTCCACCGCCCCGAGCCCGCACGCGGTGGCCGACAGCAGCACCGGCCCCACCGTGCGCAGCACCGGCACCGCCAGCACTGCGAACGCCACCTCGCCGACGAGCGCCGCCAGCGACCAGGCGATGCCCTGCGCGTCGGCCCGGCCCCAACCCTGTACGGCGCAAGCGCCGGCCGCGACCAGGAGTGCGCCGAACAGTACGGGCCGGGCCGGGCGGCGACCGTCGGCCAGCGGCACCAGGACCGCGACGACCACGGGCGCGCAGCCGACGAACACCCCGGGCACGGCCGGCTCCGAGGTGCGTTCGGCGGCCAGTACCGCCAGGTTGAAGCCGACCATGCCGATCCCCGCCAGCACGGCCAGCCGCACCCAGCCGCGCCTGGTCAGCTTCCGCAGCGGCGCCAGGCCGCCCCGCCCGACGAGCGGCAGCAGCAGGAGACAGCCGAGCGCGTACCTGACGGCCTGGCCGCCGGCGTGCGGGAAGTCGTTCAGGACGCTGTTGGCGGTGAAGGATGCGCCGACGAGCGTGCAGGCGACGGCGGCGAGTACGGCGCCCTGCCAGGGCGGTGCGGAGTTGCTGTGTTCCATGGGGGTGACGCTAGGCAGCGCTGCGGTACGCCTTAAGGTCCAATTCGATGAGTGCTTCGCGGACCACTTCTGCCTCTGCTCCGGCTTCCCTTTCCGATTCCCCCACGGCTTCCGCTTCTCCCCCTGCTCCGCCGGCCGCTCCCCCGCCGTCGGGCCCGCCCGGTCCCGGCGGTCCTTCGGGCGCTGCGGCGACGCCGGCCTGGGAGTTGCTGCTGCCCAGTGCCGCGCTGCCGGCGCGCCGGCGGGGCCGGGCCCTCCAGCAGGCGCTGCGCGACGCCATCACCTCCGGGCGGATAGCGGGCGGCACCCGGCTGCCGGCCAGCCGTGAACTCGCCGCCGACCTCGGCGTCTCGCGCGGTCTGATCACCGACGCGTACGAGCAGTTGACGGCCGAGGGGTACCTGCGCAGCAGCCGCGGCTCCGGCACCTGGGTCAGCGGCGCGGTGCGCTGTGCCAAGCCCAGCGCGCGCAAGCCGGGCGCGGGCCCGGCCGGGCCGCCGGCAGGCTTCCTGCCTGGCACGCCCGACCTCGCGCTCTTCCCTCGTACGGCGTGGGCAGCCGCGCACCGCAGGGTGCTGGCCAGGCTGCCGCACCACACGCTCGGCTACCCCGACCCGTGCGGACTGCCCGAACTGCGCGAGGCGTTGGCCGGGCTGCTCACCCGGCGGCGGGGCGTGGTCGCCGATCCCGAACGGATCGTCATCTGCTCCGGCGTCGCCCAGGCCCTCGCGCTGCTCGGTGCGGTGCTCGCGGCCCACGGCGACCGGCCGCTCCTCACGCCCGAGGGCGCCGCGCCTACGGGGCTCCCCCGGGGGCGGGACGCCGCCGACGCCCGCGGCGGGGCGGCGGTCGGGCCCGATGCCCGCCGCGGGGAGCGGTGGTGGGCGGGCGCGGACTCGGTGGGGCACCTGCCGCGGGTCGCGCCCACCGGCGCCGGCTGGAGCGAGGTGCCGCCGGGCGGTGGCGGCCGGCCGCGGCTGGCCCTGGAGGACCCGGGCACCGCCTACCAGGGGCTGTTCGCCTCGGTCGGGGTGGAGGCGGTGCCGCTCCCGGTGGGCGGTGCGGGGCTCGACCCCGCTGCGCTCACCGCCGCCGGGGTACGGGCGGCGGTCCTCACGCCCTCGCACCAGTTCCCCTCCGGCATCGCCTACTCGCCCGAGCGCCGCGCGGCCCTGCTCGACTGGGCCAGGGCCACCGGCGGACTGCTCGTCGAGGACGACTACGACGGGGATTTTCGCTACGACAGGGCACCCGTTGGCGTGCTCCAGGGGCTCGATCCGGCCCGGGTCGCCTACGCCGGCTCGGCCAGCAAGTCACTCGCCCCCGGGCTGCGGCTGGGGTGGCTGGTGGTGCCGCAGCACCTGGTGGGGAGGGTCGTGGAGCACAAGCGGGCGATGGACCTCGGCCACCCCGTACTGGACCAGGCGCTCTTCGCCGACCTGATCGAACGGGGCGAGTACGACCGGCATCTGCGCCGCTGCCAACGGGCCTACCGGGAGCGCCGGGACGCGCTGGTGGCGGCGTTGGCCGCGGAGTTCCCCGGCACCGAGGTGACCGGCATCGCCGCCGGCCTGCACGTGATCGCCCGGCTGCCCGCGCGGTACGGCCCGCAGCGTCGGTTCCTGGCCAGGGCCCGGGCGGCGGGCGTGGCGCTCGCGCCACTGACCTCGTACGCGTGCACGGCCGGGGCCGGCGAAGGTGACGAGCGCGGGACCGATGACGGTGACGGCGACGGGGTGCGGCTGGTGCTCGGCTACGCGCACCTGTCGCCGGGGCGCATCGCAGCCGCGGTGCGCCATCTGCGCGACCTCCAGCGCTGACCGTCACCGCGCACCGCAACCCGCCGGGGTGGCCGCCCGGCGCGCTCGCCGGCCCGGCGGCGGTGCCCGGGGTGGGCGGCGGCGCACGCCGGGGAGCGCGTCGACGCACCGGACCGCACGCCCGGTCACGGCCCGTGTCCGCAGCGCCGAAGCCGGGCCCGGCCGTCGCGCCGGTGCGTATCCACCCCGTACGAAATCCGTACGCGTCGTGTGACGACCCTCGCCCTCAGCGGCGAGCGGGGGTGCAATGGAGCAGCCACGCGGGCCGGTGCCGCGGGGGGGGGCGAACCACCCCCAGGTGCTGGCCAGTAGTTCACCTGGCGTTGCGGTTCCATCCGTATTGCCCAAGATTCCTCGGGCGATACTGCGGCGACAGGCGTGAAGTAGGCGCGGCATGGGAATAGCAGGAGGTTATGCATGAGCCGGGACCCCGGGAACACGATCGGGCGGCGTACGGTGCTGCGCGGATCGGCGGTCGCTTCCGCCGCGCTCGCCCTGCCGGCCGCCGCCACGGCGGCGCCGGCGCTCGCGCTCGGTGGGCGACCGCAGGCCCGTTGGGGCACCCAGGCCGGTGACATCACGTCGACGTCGGGCCTGGTGTGGGTGCGTTCGGACCGCCGTGCCCGGATGCTGGTGGAGACCTCGGCGACCGATTCCTTCCGCCGGGCCCGCCGTTGGTACGGCCCGCTGGTCGGCCCCGGCACCGACTACACCGGCCGCACCGCGCTGCA
Source organism: Streptomyces sp. 796.1 (assembly GCF_047525675.1). NCBI lineage: Bacteria > Bacillati > Actinomycetota > Actinomycetes > Kitasatosporales > Streptomycetaceae > Streptomyces > Streptomyces sp. 796.1. The sequence continues at coordinate 175,670 of NZ_JBLIWA010000106.1, forward strand.
CGGTCTGCCGCCCGGTGAGCAGATCCACTACCGGATCACGCTGGCCGACCCGGACGACCCGCGGCGCACCGGCAAGCCGGTGTACGGCACCTTCCGCACCGCCCCGGCCAGCCGCCGGCGCGACGTACGGTTCCTGTGGTCGGGCGACCTGGCCGGGCAGGGCTGGGGCATCAACCCGGACCGCGGCGGCTTCCGGATCTTCAGCGAGATGCGCGACCTCGACCCGGACTTCTTCCTGTGCAGCGGCGACAGCATCTACGCCGACGGCCCGATCGAGCCCACCGTCACGCTGCCCGACGGGCGGATCTGGCGGAACATCACCACCGAGGAGAAGTCGAAGGTCGCGGAGACCCTGGCCGAGTACCGGGGCAACTTCCGCTACAACCTGCTCGACCACAACCTGCGGGACTTCAACGCGCAGGTGCCCTCCATCATCCAGTGGGACGACCACGAGGTACGGAACAACTGGTACCCGGGCCAGATCCTGGACGACAGCCGGTACACCGAGAAGAACGTAGACGTCCTCGCGGCCCGGGCCCGGCGGGCCTGGAGCGAGTACTACCCGATGTCCACGCCGCGCACCGACGGCTCGGGCCGGGCCTACCGCGTGGTGCGGCACGGTCCGCTGCTCGACGTCTTCGTGCTGGACATGCGCACCTACCGCAACGCCAACTCGCCGGGCCGGCAGACCAAGGACCCGGTCGGCATCATGGGCCGCGAGCAGCTCGCCTGGCTCAAGCGCGAGCTCGCCCGCTCCCGCGCCACCTGGAAGGTGATCGCAGCGGACATGCCGCTGGGACTCGTGGTCACCGACGGGGCGACGAACTTCGAGGCCGTGGCGCAGGGCGACCCCGGCGCGCCGCTCGGCCGGGAGCTCCAGATCGCCGAGTTGCTGCGGTACGTCAAACACCGTCGGATTACGGGAACAGTGTGGCTCACGACCGACGTTCACTACACGTCGGCACAGCGGTACTCGCCGGCGAAGGCCGCGTTCAAGGACTTCGAGCCGTTCTGGGAGTTCGTGTCGGGGCCGCTGCACGCCGGTGGCTTCCCGGCGGTGAAGCTGGACGGCACGTTCGGCCCCGAGCAGATGTTCATCAAGGCTCCGGACCGGGCGAACGTCTCGCCTGCCGAGGGTGGTCAGTACTACGGCGAGGTGGAGATCGACGGGGGCAGTGCGGAGCTGACGGTCCGGCTGCGCGAAGAGGGCGGCGCGACCCTCTTCACCAAGACCCTCCAGCCGGGCCGCGTGGGGCAGTGAGCTAGCTGCGACGGCGGCGCACGACTGGGACAAGTGCGGAGAAGGCGAACGAGGGACGGGGACATCAGTGGTTGACCATCGAACAGAATCGGGCGATAGCTGCCCAGAACCTCCCTTAACTCATCAGTCACACACCGTTTGCGATCACGCAACACCGCTCCCGGAGAGTGGAGCTATGCGTGACGTGACCTTGACCAAGCGTGCCCAATCCCGTCGTACCTGGCGGCAGCGCCTGGCGGAGCGGATCACCGCGCCGCACGGCCTGCCGTGGGGCCCGGGACGGCATAGCCACGCCCCGCCCACGGAGCCGGATTCCGATACCGGCGCCACGGCGGCCGTGCCCGCCCCGCCCGCCGCAGCAGCGGTGGGCGGCGGCGGCACGGCGCTGTGGCGGATGCGTACGACCGTGCAGGACCGGCCGGGCAGCCTGGCCGCCCTGTGCGCCGCGCTGGCCGTGCGGCAGGTGGACATCCTCTCCCTCCAGACCCACCCGCTGGCCGACGGCACGGTGGACGAGATGCTGCTGCGCGCCCCGGCGGAGCTGCCGGCCGAGGTGCTCAGCGCCGCGGCGGCCACCGGTGGCGGCCGGGACACCTGGGTGGAGCGGGCCGACGCGCACGACCTGGTAGACGCGCCGACCCGGGTGCTCGGCCTGGCCACCAGGACCGCCCTGGACGCGGCGGAACTGCCGGTGGCCCTGCGCCAGTTGCTAGGGCGCTGCACGATCCGCTCCCAGCCCGCCGAGCCCGCACCCGCGCAGCTCGACGGCGCCGGCGCGGCGCCCGCCGAAGGCGTGCTGGAGGAAACGGTCATGCGACTGCGCGACCCCGCCGGTGGTTCGGTCACCGTCGAGCGGCCCCATCTGCCGTTCACCCCGACGGAGTTCGCCCGCGCCCGGGCACTGATCGAGCTGGACTCACAGCTCGGCCCGCGCGCAGCGGCCGACCAGGGCGCCCCCGCGCTGCCCGCGGGCGACGGCATCGTCGTGCGCGGCGCCGACGCCTCCGACCTGGAGGCCGCCCGCGCGCTGCACGCCCGCTGCTCCCGGGCGACGCTGGCGCTGCGCTACCACGGCCCGGTCCACGAAGCGGACCGCTATCTGGAGCACCTGCTGAGCCCGCGGTACGGCCGCACCCTCGCCGTACAGACCGCGTCCGGGCAGCTCGTGGCGCTCGGTCACCTGCTGTGGGACGGGGAGGAGGCCGAGGTGGCGCTGCTGGTGGAGGACGCCTGGCAGCGGCGCGGCATCGGCACCCGACTGCTGCGGCACCTCGTGGAACTCGCCGCCGAGACCGAAGCGGCCGACGTCTACGCGGTCACCCAGTCCACCAACACCGGCATGGTCGCCGCCATGCGCGGCCTCGGGCTGCCGCTCGACTACCAGGTGGAGGAGGGCACGCTGGTCATCACCGCCCAGTTGACCGCCGCCGCCCTGCCGGCCAGGCCCCGCAGCGAGGGCTGCTGAGGCCACCCCCGGTCCGGCGCCCCCCGATCGGCCGCGCCGCTGGCGGCCAACCGGGCATCGCCGGCCGGGCCACATGCCCGGCCGGACCAGGTGCACCTGTGCGCCGCAGATGGCGCACCCGGCTCGTACAGCTTGCGCCGGCCGCGTCCGGGGCAGCCCGGATCGGCCGGGCGTGAGCGCCCGCGCCGACGCGGTGGCCTGACGTACCCGTCGGCCGCGACGGGCGGCTGCGAAGGCCCCGCCCCACGCCGGCGCACACCCCGCAGGCAGGCCCGACCGGCACCGCCGGGCGGGTGGTCGTCGGCCGGCCGGGGCAGGCGCGCCCGGCCATCCGGCCGCCGGGGCGGGTGGGGGTTCGAGCCGTCTGGGACCGTGCCTCGATTCCTAGTGACGCGACGGCGTCCGGCATACGAGGATGACCACATGTCCGAGATCATCAACGCACCCCTACCGCGCCAGGTCGCCGACGCCTACGTCGACGCCCTCGTCGCACTCGACCCCATCACCGGCACCTACCTGGGCGTCCCGGAGAGCGCCCGGCTGTTGCCCGACTTCTCCCCGGCCGGGCAGCAGGCGCTGGCCGAGTTGTCGCGTACCACCTTGGACCGGCTCGCCGAGGCCGAGGCGCGGCCGGGCGCCGACAGTGACGCCGAGCGGCGCTGTGCCCGGCTGTTGCGCGAGCGCCTGACGGCCGACCTCGCCATCCACGAGTCCGGGGAACACCTGCGGGCCGTCAGCAACCTGTTCTCGCCGCTGCACTTCGTGCGCGATTCGTTCACGCTGATGCCCACCGAGACCGAGGAACACTGGGCCGACATCGCGGCCCGGCTGCGCGCGGTGCCGGACTCCCTGGAGGGCTACCGGGTCTCGCTGGCGACCGGTCTTGAACAGGGGCTGCCCGGTGGCCCGCGCCAGGTCTCCACCGTCATCGAGCAGTTGGGGCAGTGGATCGGCACCGACGGCGGCTGGTTCGCCGACTTCACCCGGGAGGGCCCGGCGGAGCTGCGCACCGAGTTGGACGCGGCGGTGGCCGGGGCCACCGGTGCGCTGGTGGCGCTGCGCGACTGGCTGCGGGACAGCTACGCGCCGGGCATCGCGGGCGCGCCCGACGTGGTGGGCCGCGACCGCTACCGCCGCTGGGCCCGCCAGTGGAACGGTGCCGACCTGGATCTGGACGAGGCGTACGCGTACGGCTGGGCCGAGTACCACCGCATCCACGCGGAGATGCGCACCGAGGCGGCCAAGATCCTGCCCGACGCCACGCCCTGGGAGGTGCTGCACCACCTCGACGAGCACGGTGCCGCCATCGAGGGGGCCGAGGAGACCCGGGTGTGGCTCCAGAAGCTGATGGACGACACGATCGAGGCGCTGGACGGCACGCACTTCGAACTCGCCGACCGGATCAAGCAGGTCGAGTCGATGCTGGCGCCGCCGGGATCGGCCGCGGCGCCGTACTACACGGCCCCGTCCATGGACTTCTCCCGCCCCGGCCGCACCTGGCTGCCCACCATGGGCGAGACCCGGTTCGCGGTGTACGACCTGGTGACCACCTGGTACCACGAGGGCGTGCCGGGCCACCATCTGCAACTGGCCCAGTGGACGCACGTGGCCGACCAGCTCTCCCGCTACCAGGCGACGGTGGGGCAGGTCAGCGCCAACTGCGAGGGGTGGGCGCTGTACGCGGAGCGGTTGATGGACGAGTTGGGCTACCTCACCGACGCCGAGCGGCGGCTCGGCTACCTGGACGCGCAGATGATGCGGTCGCTGCGGGTGATCGTGGACATCGGCATGCACCTGGAGCTGGAGATTCCGGACCACTCGCCGTTCCACCCGGGCGAGCGCTGGACGCCGGAGCTGGCTCAGGAGTTCGTCGACCTGCACAGCGGCCGGCCGTCGGACTACGTGGAGAGCGAGTTGGTCCGCTACCTCGGGATGCCGGGCCAGGCGATCGGTTACAAGCTGGGCGAGCGCGCCTGGCTGGCGGGCCGCGACGCGGCTCGGGCGGCGCACGGCGACTCCTTCGACGCCAAGAAGTGGCACATGGCGGCCCTCTCCCAGGGCTCGCTCGGTCTGGACGACCTGGTGGCCGAGCTCGCGGCGCTGTGAGCCGGGCGCTCCCGACACCGTGATCCCCGACGCACGGTGAGCGGCGAGTACGGGGGTGGCCGGACGCCAGCGGGGCGCCCGGCCACTCCGGGGCCGTTTCGGCTCCGCCCGCACCGCTTCGACCCCGTCCGCATCGGCCCGGCCTGGTCCGCGTCTGATCGGTCCGGCCCTTGCTGGTGGTCCCGGCCGCGCTCGCGTCGCCCGGCCGTCCTCACCGACGGGTAGGTCCGTACGCGTACGAGCCGAGCGCGGCGGGCTCTCCCCGCTCCGCTCCCCTGCGGAGGAGTGTCCCCCGGGCCCGCGCTCCCGGCGGCAGCCCTCCACGACGACTCCGCGGCCCGCCGCCGACCGCCGATGTCAGACCCCCGTGCCATGCTCGGTAACGACCCAGAGGCCATGCGGGGAGGGGCGTGCGGTGCCTGCGGAGTACTACGTCGCGGACAGTGCGGACGGCGATCACATCGACGATCCGTCCGAGGACGCGCTGTTCCTGCTGTTCGGCGACCTCAATGCCACGGACAACAGGTTCGTCCGCATACGGCCCGTCGCGGACGCAGCGACGTGGCGGGTGTCCGTGACGCTCCGGGGCCCGGGGCGGTACGAGGTGGTGCGACGTGACGCGGCCCGGGGCGAGCACGCCACCGACGTCGTCGCCGACATCGGGCACCTGGCCCAGGACCTGACGCGCTGGCTGGCGGCCAGGGACGCTCCGGGGCTGCGGCCGGAACGGGTCGACGGCGTCAGCTAGCGGCGGCCGGGCGGCTACGGCTACGGCTACGGCTACGGCTACGGCCAACGGTGTCCCGGCCGCGGGCCCGTCCGGACAGTCAGCCGTTCAGCCGGTGCCTGACCACCGAGCCCGCCCTGCCCTTGCCCACCTCAAGCTGGGTGGGGATGCGTTGGCGCAGGTCGGCGACGTGGCTGACGATGCCGACCGTGCGGTCGCGTTCGCGGAGCGAGTCGAGGACGTCCAGGACCTCGTCCAGGGTCTGTTCGTCGAGGCTGCCGAAACCCTCGTCGATGAAGAGGGTGTCCAGGCGTACGCCACCGGCCTCGTCGGTGACGACGTCGGCGAGGCCGAGGGCGAGGGCCAGTGAGGCGAAGAAGGTCTCGCCGCCGGAGAGCGTCGCCGTGTCGCGTTCGCTGCCGGTCCAGGCGTCGATGACCTGGAGGCCGAGGCCGGCCCTGCCGCGGCCACTGGTGCGGGCGTCGGAGTGGACCAGCGTGTAGCGGCCGGCCGACATGCGTTCCAGGCGGGTGCTGGCGGCGGCGGCGACCTGTTCCAGCCGGGCGGCCAGCACGTAGGACTCCAGCCGCATCTTGCGTTCGTTCTCGGCCGAGGTGCCGGCCGTCAGGGAGGCGAGCGCGGCGACCCGGTCGTACTCGGCGCGCAGCGGGCCAAGCGCGCGGGCGGCGCGGGTGGCCTGGGTGGAGAGTTGGTCGAGTTCGGCGCACCGGCGCTGGGTCGCGGCCTCGCGGGCTGCGGCGTCGCGCAGGCCCTGGGTGGCGCTCGCCCGGGCGGCTTCGGCCGCCGCGAGACGGGCCGGCGGCTGCTCGGCCGCGGCCCGGCCGGCCGGGTCGGCCAGTTCGGCGGCGAGCGCGGCCTCTTCGGTCTGCCACTGTTCCAGGGTGTCTTCGAGCGCGGTCCTGCGGGATGCGTCGAGCACGGCGTCGGCGGCGTCCTCCGCGGTCGTGAAGCCGGCCCGGTGGGCGGCTGCGGCCAGCCGGTCCTCGGCATCGCGCAGCCGCTCGGCCGCGGCCCGGGCCGCAGCGGTCGCCTCCACGGCGTCGGCGAGCAGCGTCGCCTGCCGGTCGAGCCGGTCGGCGCGGTCGGCGATGGAGCCGGCGTCGCCGGCTGCTTCGGCCACCTCGGTCCACAGTGCGGCGAGTTCGCTGGCGAACGCCTCGCGGCGCGAGGTGCGGGCGGCGCAGCGGCGTTCGGCGTCCTCGCGCTGGGCGCGGCGCTGTTCGTACTCGCGCTCGGCGCGGTCCAGCTCTTCCTTGGCGGCGTGCGTGCGGGCGCCGGCTGCCTGGGCGGTGGCGTGTTCGCGCCGCAGGTCGGCCAGGGCCGTGGCCAACTCGGCGGTCGGTACCTCTCCCGCGCTCGCGGTCGCCGCGGCCAGCGCCGCGTCGACCGCCGCGAGTTGCGCGTCGGCCTCCTCGCGTACCGCTTCGTCCTGTTGGAAGGCGGTGTGCGCCGCTTCCTCGGCCGCCCGGTCCACGTGGCCGGCGCCGGCCCGGGCGGGCCTGGGGTGGTCGGCGCTGCCGCAGACGGCGCAGGGTTCGCCGGGGCGCAGCGCGGCGGCGAGTTCGGCGGCGATGCCGCGCAGCCGACGTTCCTTCAAGTCGAGCCAGTGGGCGCGGGAGGCGGTGGCCCGTTCGGCGGCGTGCAGCCGCTCGGCGCGCAGGGCGGTGCGGCGATCGGTGAGCCGGTCCCGTTCGGTGGCGGCTTCCAGGGCGCGGGCGGCGGGCTCGATGCGGGCCGCGAGTTGGTCGGCGCGGGCGGCTCCGCTCTGGGCCGCTTCGATGCGCTGTTGGTGGCCGTGGCGGCGCTCGGTCCAGCCGGTGAGCCATTCGGCGGACTCGGCGATGATCTCCTCGTCGGCGCGGAACTCCCGGTCCAGGGCGTGGAGTTCGCTTTCGATCTGCTGGGCCCGCTGTTCGGCGCGGCGGGCTGCGGCCAGGGCGCCGATCTCCTGGCGGCGCTGCCGCTCCAGGGTCGCGAGGTGCTGGCCGTCGGCGGTGGCGAGTGAGGCCGGCAGGTGGGTGCGGCTGCGGGCCTCGGCGGCGCGGGCCGCGTGGTGGTCGCGCTCGGCGGCCTGGCGCAGTTCGATGGCGGGGGTGACGGCGTCGGCGGCGCGGGCGCGGTGCAGCCGTTCCCTGACGCGTTCGCGTTCCGGGGCGCGGCCGGCCAGTTCGGCGGCGCGGGCGGTGGCCTCGGCGTACCGGCGCTGACGGCGGTCGAGTTCGGCGGCCTGCTCGGCGCGGCGGTCGGCTTCGGCGTGGGTGTCTTCGGCCGCTCGGAGGGCGGCCAGCGCGATGTCGCGCCGTTCGCGGGCCCCGCTGCGGGCCATGGCGGCCCACTCCAGGACAGCGCCGGTCAGTCCTGGTTCACCGGCGCTGAGGTCGGGCAGCGGCTGCTGGCGCGTGTCCGCGTACGAGCCGGCTTCCTGGGCGATCCGGTGGGCCAGGCGCAGCAGTTCTTCGTCGCCCTGGACGACCCGGCGCTGGGTGCGGCGCCGGCGTTCGGCCAGGTGTTCTTCGACGGCGGCGAAGCGGCCGGTGTCGAAGAGCTTGCCGAGGAGTTGGCCGCGCGCCTGGTCGTCGGCGCGCAGGAAGCGTGCGAAGTCGCCCTGGGGCAACAGCACGACCTGGCAGAACTGTTCACGGCTCATGCCGAGGAGTTGACCGATCTCCTCGCCGACCTCCTGGTGGGAGCGGCTGAGCGGCTTCCACTCCGGCCCTTGCGGCCCGCTGCCCACCTGTTCGCGCAGCAGCGTCTGTGCCTTCTCGCGGGTCATGCCGTCGCCGCGCTTCTTGGGGCGCAGTTGCTCGGGGTGGCGGGTGATCTCCAGCCGGCGGCCGGCGACGGTCAGTTCGAGCAGCACGCTGGTGGGGGTGTGCGCCGCGGCGTGGTGGCTGCGCAGGCTGAGCGCGCTGCCCTGGCGGGCCCCGGGGACGGCCCCGTACAGCGCGTAACAGACGGCGTCGAGTACGGAGGTCTTGCCCGCGCCGGTCGGCCCGTGCAGTAGGAAAAGGCCGGCGGCCGACAGGGCGTCGAAGTCGATGTCGTGGCTGCCGGCGAAGGGGCCGAAGGCGGTGACGGCGAGTCGGTGCAGCCTCATCGGACGGCCTCCTGCTGGTCGTCGGTGCCGGGCCGGGTGCCGGGGGTGCCCGCCCGCATTCCGGGCACGCGGGCGCGGCCGGCGCCCGCGGTGCCCTTGGCTGCGGTGCGCGTCGACTCCCCCGCCTCCTCCTGATCGGCCGCGACGCGCACCGCGTCGAACACCTCACCCAGTACGGCCCGCTCGGCGTGGTCGGCGCCGCGCCCCGGGCGCACGTGGGCCACGAAGTCCTCGGCGACCTGCTGGTCGGTCCGGCCGTGCAGCCGTTGGGCGTACGAGGCGTGGGCGTCCGTCTCGCTGCGCTCGGGCGCGAAGACGAGGCTGAGCAGGTGCGGGAAGCGGCGCGCGAGCCGGGCCATGGGTTCGCGGGGGCGGGCCGGGTCGGTGAGGGTCGCTTCCACCCAGGACTCCTCGTACGGCTCGTGCCGAGGGTCGGTGAGCAGGTCGTCGAGCCGGCCGGTGATGCGGGCCAGCGGCCGGGGCACCGGGCAGTCGATGCGTTCGGCCTGCACGGAGCCCGCCGCGTCGAGGTCGATGAGCCACATGGACTTGCGGTGGTTGACCTCGGAGAAGGAGTAGGCCAGCGGCGAGCCCGAGTAGCGGACCCGGTCGGAGATGCGCTGGCTGCCGTGCAGGTGGCCGAGGGCCACGTAGTCCACGCCGTCGAAGACGGCGGCGGGGACGGCGCTGACGCCGCCGACGGTGATGTCGCGCTCGCTGTCGCTGCCGATGCCGCCGGCGACGAAGGCGTGGGCGAGGACGACGGACCTGGTGCCGGCCGGTCGGTCGGCGAGGTCGGCCCGCACCCGGTCGAGCGCCGCGCCGAGCACGTCGGTGTGCCGGGCCCGGTCGGCGCCGACGGCGGCGCGGGCGAGGGAGGGCTCCAGGTAGGGCACCCCGTAGAAGGCGACGTCGCCGTGCGCGTCGGACAGGACCACCGGTGTTCCGCAGCGCGCCGGGTCGGTGTGCAGGTGGATGCCGGCCTGCTTGATCAGCCCGGAGGCGACGCCGAGGCGGCGGGCCGAGTCGTGGTTGCCGGAGATCAGGATGGTGGGGACGTTGCAGTGGGCGAGTTGGTGCAGTGCGTCGTCGAACAGTTCGATCGCCGCGAGCGGCGGCACCGCACGGTCGTAGACGTCACCGGCGACGAGGACGGCCTCCACCTCGCGCTCGTGGACCGTGCGGACCAGGTGCTGGATGAAGGCGCGCTGGGCTTCGAGCATGCTCACGCGGTGGAAGGAGCGGCCCAGGTGCCAATCGGAGGTGTGCAGCATTCTCACGTGGTCGCCCCGCCCCGCATGTCGCTCCCCTTCCGCCTTCGGCCACCGGCCCCGCCCCGGCGCCCGACCGCTGCCGGGCCGGTGCCGCTGCGTGTCCGGCCCCTCACCCGACACAGTTTTCCATCCTCGCCGGACGGCGGTGACGGGAGGGCCCGTACGCGGCTGCGGAGGGGCCTCCCGGCGAGGGCGCTGCGGTCGCCGGAGCGCTGGCGCCACGGAGCGCTGCGGTCACGCGCCGTCGCGTACCTCGCCGTACGCCTCGCCGCCGATCTCCAGGCGGGCGGTGCCCGCCGTGCTGTCCGCGAGCCAGGCCCGGAACGCCTCGACCTCCGCGTTCGGCAGCCCCACCTCGATGGTGACGCCCTCGCCGTACGTGACCTCCCGCACGGCGCGGCCCATGGCCCGTAGGTCGTTCTCCAACTTGCCGGCCCGCTGGTGGTCGGTAACGACCGTGACCAGCCGGAACCGTTGCCGCACGACCGTGCCGAGCGTGTCCAGCGCCTCCCCGACCACCCCGCCGTAGGCCCGGATGAGGCCGCCGGCGCCCAGTTTCACGCCGCCGTAGTAGCGGGTGACGACGGCCGCCACGTAGCGCACCTCGCGGCGGACCAGCATCTGGAGCATGGGGACGCCGGCCGTGCCGCCGGGTTCGCCGTCGTCGCTGGCCTTCTGCACGTTGCCGTCGGCGCCGATGACGTAGGCGAAGCAGTTGTGGGTGGCGGTCGGGTGCTCGCGCCGGATGCGGGCGATGAACTCCTGTGCCTCGCTCTCGCTCGCCGCGGGCGCCAGCGCGCAGCGGAAGCGGGACTTGTTGATCTCGATCTCGTGCACGCCCTCGCGGGCGACCGTGTGGTACTGCTCTGCCATTCGGCCAGCCTATGCCGCCGACACCGGGGCCCCGCGCGCCGGGCGGCCGAGCGTCAGCCGGGGCGGGGATCAGCCGGGGCGGGCCGCGCGGGGGCGGCTGGCGGTGGTGCCCGTACGGATGGTGGGAATGGCGGCCGGGCGGGACGGGTTGAGCGGGCATGAACGCAAACGACGAGACGGTCCGCGCGATCCTGCGGGACGCCGGCGACACCTGGGCCGTGGTCGGGCTCTCCCGCAACACGGACCGGGCGGCCTACGGCGTGGCCCGGGTGCTCCAGGAGTTCGGCAAGCGCATCGTGCCGGTCCACCCCAGGGCGGAGTCGGTGCACGGCGAGCCCGGTTACGCCACGCTCGCCGACATCCCCTTCCCGGTCGACGTGGTGGACGTCTTCGTGAACTCCGTACTCGCCGGAGCCGTCGCCGACGAGGCGGTGGCGATCGGCGCGAAGGCGGTCTGGCTCCAGCTCGGTGTCGTCGACGAGCAGGCGTACGCGCGGACCCGCGCGGCGGGCCTGTCCATGGTCATGGACCGCTGCCCGGCGATCGAGATCCCCCGTCTGGACGCTCCGCGCGGTTGACCGGCCACCCGTCCCCGGCCACGCACGCACCCGCGCGTGGCCGGGGACGGGCCTGGCCCGGGCCGGGTCAGCCGCCGAGGCCCTCCAGGACCCGCGCCCCCGGCAGGGTGGCCAGCGCCTTGCCCGGCACGATGAGCTTGCCGCGCCGGGCCCCGCTGCCGAGGAGGGCGTAGGGCAGGTCGACGACGGCGGCGTCCACCAGCAGCAGCCAGCCGGCGGGCAGGCCGACCGGGGTGATGCCGCCGTACTCCATGCCGCTCTCGCCGACCGCGGTCTCCCGGGCCGCGAACGACGCCTTGCGGGCGCCGAGTTCGCGGCGGACGACGCCGTTGACGTCCACCCGGGAGCTGGACGGCACCACGCAGGCGACCAGGGTGGCGGTGCCGCCGCGCTTGCCGACGACGATGACGCAGTTCGCGGAGTGGTCGAGCAGCCAGGGCCCGTAGTGGGCCACCAGACCCGCGGTGTCGGCGTGTGCCGGGTCGGTGTCCACGTACTGCACCTCGTCGGCGGGCACGGGCCCGCTCCAGGCACGTACCGCGTCGGCGACGGGCGGCACCAACAGGTCCAGGCAGGCGCTGGCGGGACGGACGTCGGCGAAGGCTTCCTGAGGTGTGCGCAAGGTCATGCGCGTCAAGCTAACAGCCCTGCCGTCAAGGGCAGATGACACCCTCCTCGACTCCCGGCCCCGACGCACCGGGGCCGTTCGGACAGCCCCACAGCCGGGGCCAACCGGTCAGGGGGCCAGCCGGCAAACGGTCAAACGATCAACCAACCAGCACGAACCAACCGTCTGAGACCGATCCCCCTGGGAACCCGTACGCGCCGGGCCCGGTGCCCCACCTCCCCGCCGGTCGTGCCGGGTCCGGTCCCGGGCGGGTGGGCGCGCGCCCGTGGCGTACGGCCGGGCCGAGGTGCGTGGCCCCGGTGGAGCTGGCAAGGTGACCCGCGGGGGCGGGTCACGGCGACAGCGAGCGAGTTTCTCGGTGCCGGCCCACCGGGAGACGGGAGTGAGGCGAGAAACCCATGTCGGTCTCCACGCACCAGCCGGCTGCCCGGCACGCCGTGCCGGGCGCGCCCTGCTGGGTCAGTCTGCTGGCCCGCGACCTGTCGGCCGCCCAGGAGTTCTACGGGGCCGTGCTCGGCTGGTCGTTCCGCTCCGCCGACCTGGGCAGCGAGTTCACCGTGGCGCACCTGGACGGGCAGCCGGTGGCCGGACTCGGGGCGCTCGCCAGCACGCTGCACGTCTCCGTGGCGTGGACCCCGTACTTCGCGGTGGCCAGCGCCGATGAGACGACCGCACGCATCCGTGAGCGCGGCGCGACGGTGGCGGTGGGGCCGCTGCGCCTCGGCCACGGCCGGGCGGCGCTCGCGGCAGACCTCGACGGGGCGACGTTCGGCCTGTGGGAGGGGACGGTGTTGCCTTGGTCGGTGGGGCGCGGCCGGGCGCCGGCCTGGCTGGAGCTGCGGACCCGCGACGCGTTCGCCGCCGCCATCTTCTACGGGGAGGTCCTGCGGTGGGCGATTCCCGGCGAGGCGGGGTGCGACGTGGACTACGCGCAGGGTCAGGTGCTGCTCAAGGACGGCGGACACGCCGTCGCCGGGCTGCGCGGCGGCGCCGTGGAGGCGGCCCCCGACCCCAGCATCCGCCCCCGCTGGCACGTGTACTTCCCGTGCCCGGACGTGGACCGGGCGGTACGGGTCGCCGTCGACGCCGGCGGCTCGGCGGTGGCGCTCCCGACGGTCTCACCGCACGGTTACGAGGCGACGCTGCGCGATCCGGACGGCGGCCTGTTCACCGTGGTGGCGGCCGACGGCCAGGCTGCGTGACCCCGCGGCCGGCCGGCCTGCCCCACGCCCCGTTCGGCCGGCCCCGACCCTCCCCCGCCCGGTGCGCGGGCCCGGCGTACGGGCTGTGAGGCGTGCCCGCAGCCCCGGGTACGAGCCGGCCGGCACGGCCGCGGGGCGCGCCGGGGCGTGGCATACGGTGCGGGGTGCACGCACCGGGTTCGTGGAGGGGATCAGCGATGGCACAGCAGGCATTGATCGCGGCGTTCGGCGGCAAGGAGCCGCAGGTGGGCGCCGACGCGTTCACCGCCCCCTCGTCGGTGATCATCGGTGAGGTGACGTTGGCCGCGGGGGCGAGCGTCTGGTACCACGCCGTGCTGCGGGCCGACTGCGGCCCGATCGCGGTGGGCACCGGCAGCAACATCCAGGACAACTGCACCGTTCACGTCGATCCGGGCTTTCCGGTGACGGTCGGCGCGCGCGTGACGGTGGGGCACAACGCCGTCCTGCACGGCTGCACGATCGAGGACGACTGCCTGATCGGGATGGGCGCCACCGTGCTCAACGGAGCGGTGGTGGGCGCAGGTTCGCTGGTCGCGGCCCAAGCGCTGGTCCCGCAGGGGATGCGGATCCCGCCCGGCTCGCTGGTGGCCGGCGTGCCCGCCAAGGTCCGGCGCCCGCTGACCGACGAGGAGCGCGCGGGCATCCGGGCCAACGCCGATGGCTACACCGAACTGGCCCGCCACCACCGCGCGGCCTTCACCACTCCGGCCACCCCGGCCACCCCGGCCGCCCCGGCCCCCGCGGACTGATTGCCGAGGCCGTCGGCCGAAGGCCGCATCGGCCGACGGAGGCGCAAGGCCGAGCAAGGCCGACCACCTTCGGCGCGCGTCGGCGACGCAGCAGCGTACGGAAGGGGCCGTACGGGGCGGCGCCGCATGGGCGGGGCGGCGCAGGAGGTGCAGCACAGGAGGGGCGGGGCGGGAGGCACGGTGCGGTACGGGCTCGCCGCAGCGCACGGATGCAGCAGCGCCCACCACGGAACACGGAAGACACAGCCCATCCACAGCCGCGTACGGCGTACGCCCGCTCCCCCGCCGAGCGGGCGTACGCCCGTATCGATGTGCGCGAACCGGCGGGCCCGCGGGCCCTCAGAGCGCCGCCGCGAGGGCCGCGACCGCGACGTATCCGGTCTGGAGCGCCGAACGACGGGCGAGCGGGTCGCCCTGGGCGGTCCGACGGCGGGCCGCGGAGACGTTGGCCGGGAACATGGCCACGAGCAGCAGCGCCAATCCGGCAGCCGCCCACCGTGCGGACGTCGGCACCAGCAGGGCTGCGGCGCCGGCCGCCTCCAGCAGACCGGTCAGGGTCACCAGCAGGTCGGGACGGGGCAGCCGTGGCGGGACCATGTCGATGAGGTCGGCACGGAGTGCCGGGTGGAAGTGGGCGACCGCGGTGAAGGCGAACATCAGGGCCAGCCCGATGCGCACCGCGGGGTGCCACCCGTCCAGCGCGTCCACGCCGAGCAGTCCGGCCAGTCGCGCCCCGAGGAATCCGACGACCAGGGCCACGAGAGGTTCCATGACATCCTCCTCGGATCGAACTTGACACTGCCAAGATACGCCCGATTTGCCCCATCTTGTCAATAGCAAGATAAGCTGGCCGCATGGCTACCCGCCCGTACCACCACGGAGATCTGCGCCGCACCCTGCTCGCCGCCGCTGCCGCGACGATCGCGGAGCGTGGTGTGGCGGGGCTGAGCTTGCGCGCCCTCGCGCACAGCGCGGGCGTCTCGCACGCCGCGCCCACCCACCACTTCGGCGACAAGCGGGGGCTGCTGACCGCGCTCGCCGCCGAGGGGCACGGCATGTTGGCCGATGCGCTCGGCAGCGCCGGCGGCGATCTGCTGGCCGTCGGCGTGGCGTACGTCCGCTTCGCGGTCGAGCACCGGGCCCACTTCGCGGTGATGTTCCAACCGGACCTCTACGACACGAACGATCCGCAGGTCAGCGCCGCGCGCGAGCGCGCGAACCGGTCCCTGACCAGCGCCCTGGCCCAGCACTCCGCGTCAGCACCCGCGGCGGTAGCCGTGCCGCCGGCACCGGCGCCCCCGCCCGCGGCGTCCTCATCGCCGGCGCCCTCGTCGCCAACGGCCCCGCCGTCACCTCTCCACGCGGATTCCGCGGCGGCGGATGCCACCGCCTCGGACCCCGCGGCTGCCGAGCTCGCGGCCTGGTGCCTGGCCCACGGCTTCGCCGCGCTCTGGCTCAGCGGCGCGCTGCCCGCCGCCGTCAGTGCCGGTGATGGCGGCGGTGCCGGTGATGGCGATGGTGCCGGTGATGGTGGCAGCGGCAGCGGCAGCGGCTCAGCCGACGTCGAAGCCACCGCGCGCCGCGTACTCGCTCAGCTCTTCACGCCGCGCTGAGCCCGGTGGCGGGGCCGCGCCGCAACCGGCCGGCCGGCCGGTCCTTCCAAGCCCACCGGTCCCACCAGCCCCGCGTGGGCCGTCAGCCTCGCCAGCCCCGCAACTCCGGCCGTCAGCACCGCCGGCGCACCACTCCACCGCACCAGCGCCTCCCGGCGCCCGGCGCGCCCCGCCGCCCGCCGGGACCGGCCGACCGCCCGGGTCGGAGCGCGCTCAGCCGTCCAGATCGGGGCGGAGGACCACGCGCCGGCCGTGCAGTTCGCCGCGTTCCAGCCGGGTGTGCGTCTTGGCCGCCGCGCTGAGCGGTTCGTGCTCCAGTTCGCGGGGGCGCAGTCCGCCGCGGGCCAGCAGCGTGCCCACCGATCGGGCGGCCTCGGCCAACTCGGCCGTCGTGGCGTGCGAGATGACCACGCCGACGATCGAACCGTCCTTCATGTACAGCGGCCCGACGGGGAGTTCGGGCCGGCTGCGGGCCCCCGCCAGCAGCACGATCCGGCCGCGGAAGGCCAGCAGATCCACGGCGAGGGGCAGGTCGTTGTGGCCCGAGGTGTCCAGGAGTACGTCCACGCCGTGCGGGGCCACCGCGCGGATGCGCTCGGCGAGCCGCGGGTCGCGGTAGTCGAAGACGTACCGGGCGCCGAGTTCCTCGCAGTGCGCCCGGTCCCCGGCCGACGCCGTCGCCACGACCGTGGCACCGGCCCGCACGGCCAGTTCCACCAGGGAAGATCCGACGTTGCCCGCGGCCCCCGCGACCAGCACCGTCTCGCCGGCCCGCAGCCTGCCGTGGGTCAGCAGGGCCAGATGGGCGGTGACGGCGGGGTGCACCACCGCGACCGCCGCATCGGGGTCCACGCCCGGCGGCAGGTGGTAGAGGCGGTCGGCGGACACCACCGCGCGCTCGGCCGCGGCACCCTGCCGGCCTCCGTGCCCCAGGCTGTTGCACCAGACCGCGTCGCCGACCGCGAAGCCGTCGACGCCGGGGCCCAGTTCGGCGACCGTGCCGACCAGGTCCCGGCCGATGACGAACGGGAAGGGGGTGGGCGTGCGGAAGAGCCCGGAGCGGACGAAGGTGTCGACCGGGTTCACCGTGGTGGCCGCGACCTCGACCAACACGTCGGTGGGGCCGGGGCGGGGGTCGGGGAGGGTGCCGTACTCGATGGCCTCCGGCGGGCCGAGCCGCCGGATGAACGCTGCACGCATGGCCGCGAGTCTGACAGCCCACGGCCCGGCCCTCACCTTCCGCGGGCCGAGTGCGTCAGGTCGGCCCGCCGGGGGCTCAGCCGGGCCCCGCCCGTACCGGCGCGCCAGGCGCGCGGCCTACGATGCGCGGCGTGGAGCTGACGACGACCGACATCGCCCCGACCGACGCCGCCATGGCCACCGACGTGGCCCCGCTCATCCGCACCCTGCGCCCCGGCCTGACGGAGGACGCGTTCACGACCTTCGCCACCCGGGCCCATGCCCAGGGCCTGGTCTTCACCGCCGGCTACGACCCGGTGGGCACCTGCCTGGCGGTGGCGACGCACCGGGTGCTCGCCACCAGCCGGGGGCTGCTGCTGTACGTGGACGACCTGGTCACCGCCGAGCACGCGCGCTCCGGCGGCGTCGGGGCCCGGATGTTCGCCGTGCTTGAGGCGCGCGCCCGCGCGGCCGGCTGCACCCGCATCGAACTGGACTCGGGGGTGACCAACCACCACGCCCACCGCTTCTACCACGCCCATCGCATGGCGATCACGGCCCTGCACTTCGGCCAGGCACTGTGACCACACCGCCGCCCGCCCCGCGCCCGCGACCGTGCGGGGTACGCGCAGCAGGCAGCAGGGTGCAGCCGCCGACACACCCTCAGGTGACGGACCATCACCACCCGCTGCCAGACCACCGCACCGGGCCGAGTACGGGTCGCCGTACGGTCGCCGTACTCGGCCCCCACCAACCCACCCCGCCGGCCGGCGAGGCCACGCGTGCCGCGGCGGCCCCGGCAGCTCCCCGCGCCACCCCCGGGCACCGACCTGACGGACCCCGAGCGCACACTTTGACCTGCGGGAGCCGCCCCCCGAGCCTGTTGCCCATGAGTGAATCCAACGCCGCTCAGGCGCCCCTCCTCCAGGCTCGGGCCTCGGTGCTCGTCTCCGCCACGCCCAGCGAGGTCTACTCGGTCATCAGCGACTTGCCGCGCAGCGGCGACTGGAGCCCCGAATGCGTCGGCGGCACCTGGATCGCCGGCGAGCCGGCCACCGTCGGAGCGGTCTTCCGCGGTGACAACGAACGCAGCCCCGACGTGGTGGCCTGGGCGCCGGTGGTGCGCGGGAGGTGGTCCACCGAGTCCGAGGTGGTGGCGGCGGACCCCGGACAGACCTTCCGCTGGGCGATGCGCGACAGCAAGGGCGCCCGGCAGGAGAGCGTGTGGGGCTTCGACCTGGAATCCACCGCCGACGGCTGCGTCCTGACGCACCACTTCTGGATGGGCTCCGCCACCGAGGGCATCCGGGGCATCACCGCGGAGATGGACGACGCGGAGCGCACCCGGTTCTTCACCGAGTGGCAGGCCAAGCTCGGCGGTGACCTCGCCAGCACGCTGGAGCGGATCAAGACGGTCATCGAGAAGTCCTGACCCGGTCCCGACCCGGCGGCGCCGGAGCCGCGGCGGGCGCGACACCCCGCCGCGCCCCCGCACCGCACATCACGCACCACGCACACCCAGGCCACGTCGTACGCCCAATACCACGCCGGAAGCCCCGGGCCATGCCGTACGTCCCCTGTCGCGTACGGCATGCCGCACGCCACCCGCCGAGCTGACGGCCCGACAACTTGACGTACTTTCGCGGAGGTTGGCGCGCGAACGGAATCTGGACGTGTAACATCCAGGTTATGCAACTCGCCAAGGGGATCGAGTGGGGACTGCACTGCTGCTTGACGTTGGCATGGCTGGCCGATGAGGGTCCGGTGCCGACGTCCAAGCTGGCAGCGTGTTTCGAGTTGCCGCAGCCGTACCTGAACAAGCGCCTCCAGGCGCTTGTTCGGGCCGGCATCCTCACGTCCACCCCCGGTCTCCGGGGAGGATTCCAACTGGCCCGCCCGCCGGAGGACATCACCTTCATGCAGGTCGTGGCCGCCATCGAGGGGCCTGAGAGCCCGTTCCGCTGCACGGAGATCCGGCAGCGGGGCGCGGGCGTCGAAGGCAGCGCCATGGAGTTCCGCCAGCCCTGCGGGATCTCCATCGCCATGCGCAAGGCCGAACTGGCCTGGCGGCGCGAGCTCGCGGCACACACCCTGGCCGACCTCATGGACGCGACCCCCAAGGCGACCGCGGAGCGCACCCGGCAGTTCTACGCCCGGTTGAACTCCACCGTCGTCTGATCCGCCGGCCACCCCCGGCTTCCGCACCGCTCCACCGGAGCGCGGGCACACCCCTGCCCGCCGCCCGGTCACCACACCCGCACCACCCAGCGCCGGTCAAAGATCATTTCCTTTGCGCTCGGCGCGAGATTCTAGGGAGAATCTGGATGTCCAATGTCTCGGTTTCGACCGGGGGCCAGTCGACGACCAAGGAGGCCAGCCCGGGCGGCGGCCTCACCTCCACACTCGTCCTCGCGCTCGGCACCTTCGCCGTCGGTACGGACGCCTTCGTGGTCGCCGGATTCCTCCCCGACATGGCCGACTCGCTCAACGTCTCTTCGGCCGCTGCCGGGCAGTCGATCACCGTCTTCGCCGCCGCCTACGCCGTCCTCTCACCGGTGCTCGCCACCCTCACCGCCCGGCTGCCGCGCCGCGCCCTGCTGGTCGGCGCGCTGATCGTGCTGGGCCTTGCCAACCTCGGCTCGGCCCTCGCACCCAACTTCCCGATCCTGATCATCACCCGCGTCCTGGCCGCCGCCGGTGCCGCCGCGTACACCCCCAACGCCGGCGCCGTCAGCGCCGCCCTGGTCCGCCCGGAGTTGCGCGCCCGCTCCCTCGCGGTGGTCGTCGGCGGGCTCACCATCGCCACCGCACTCGGCGTGCCGCTGGGCAACGTGACCAGCGAGGTCCTCGGCTGGCGCACCGCACTCGGACTGGTCGCCGCACTGTGCCTGGTGATCGCCATCGGGGTGGCGTGGATCATGCCGCACCTGCCGGGCAACCCCCGGGTGCCGCTCAAGACCCGGCTCGGGGTGCTGCGCCACCCGGCCGTGCTGACCGTGCTGCCGCTGACCGTGCTCGGCATGGGCGCCAGCTACACCGTGTACGCGTACAGCGTCGAGGCCCTGGACGCGGTCGGCATCCCCGACTCGCGCCACGTGTGGATGCTCTTCCTGTACGGCATCGGCGCCGTGCTCGGCAACTTCCTGGCCGGCTTCGGCACCGACCGCTGGGGCTCCACCCGGGCCCTGACCGTCGGATACATCACCATGG
This sequence comes from Streptomyces sp. 796.1, assembly GCF_047525675.1. Lineage (NCBI taxonomy): Bacteria > Bacillati > Actinomycetota > Actinomycetes > Kitasatosporales > Streptomycetaceae > Streptomyces > Streptomyces sp. 796.1. The sequence continues at coordinate 195,674 of NZ_JBLIWA010000106.1, forward strand.
TCGTCTCGCTCGGGGTGCTCGGCTGGCTCGCCGCCGCCGATGCCTCGCTGCCCGTCGTCGTCGGTCTGATGATGATCGGCTGGGGCGCCAGTAGCTGGTGCCAGACGCCCCCGCAGCAGCACCGGCTCATCGCGGTCGCCCCGCAGGAGGCCCCGCTGGTGGTCTCGCTCAACTCCTCCGGCATCTACCTGGGCATCGGCCTCGGCACCCTGCTCGGCGGCGCCACGCTGCACGCCGGCGTGGGCACCATGTACGCCCTGGGCACCGGTATCGCCGTGATCGCCCTGGTGTTCCTGCTGGTCACCTCCCGGACCGTCGACAAGCAAGAAGACGCGTCCGAGGAAGCGACCGCTTAAAGACCCCGCGCGGGGGTGGTCTGACAACCCCCCGGGCCTCCCCCGCGCGGCCTACCCGACCGGGCCACCACGTCCGGCGCGCACCACAGGCGCCGGACGGACCGCCCACCCGCTGCCGTACGCGCCCGCCCCGCCGCGGCGGGGCTCCACCGCAGTTCCAGCACCCCCCCGTCCTTCCGTGACCGTCCCCGACGGCACGTCACCCCCAACGCACAGGGGCGCCGGATGACCTCCGGCGCTCTGCTCCACCGCCCGCTGAAACACCGCTCGGCACGGCGACGAGGCCAGGAAGTACCGCTACCGCGTACGGCCCGCACAGGCCGGGACCGGCTCACAGGGTGCGCCGGCTCCCCCGCCTCGACCTCCATCACCGGCCGGACGAAAGAAGCAGGCACATGACCGACCAGATCGAACACACGGCTATCGAGGAGACCACCATCACCGGAGCACAGGCACTGATCCGCTCCCTGGAGGAGGTCGGCGCCGACACCGTCTTCGGAATTCCGGGCGGGGCGATTCTGCCCGCCTACGACCCCATGATGGATTCCTCCCGGATGCGCCATGTGCTGGTGCGTCACGAACAGGGTGCGGGGCACGCCGCGACGGGTTATGCGCAGGCAACCGGAAAGGTCGGCGTGTGCATCGCCACTTCCGGTCCCGGCGCCACCAATTTGGTCACCCCCATCGCCGACGCACACATGGACTCGGTGCCACTGGTCGCCATCACCGGTCAGGTCCCCACGCACTGCATCGGTACGGACGCCTTTCAGGAGGCGGACATCTGTGGCATCACCATGCCGATC
>NZ_JBLIWA010000107.1:0-18793 GCF_047525675.1 Streptomyces sp. 796.1
GTCCTGCTCCGCAGGAACGACGCGCCGACGCTACGCGTCGGTTCAGCACCCGCTCCGCGGTGCTGGGCTCGGTCCCTCCGGGACCGGATCCGCTCCGCGGATCGAGTTGGGTCGTCGGTGCGGTGTCCCGATCGCTCCGCGATCGTGCCTCCGCCCCGACTCGCCTTCGCTTTTCAAGTCCAACATGACTGGGGTGGGTTAATTCGGCTAGCAACAGGAGCGGCAGGCGTTGGACTACCCGACTGGATGCTTGGTGACGACTCGTCACCTACGACTAGAACGTCGAGCCGTGCCAATCCTGTGTGCCGCTGCTTCCTTGTCTCCAAAACTTTGGAGTATTCGAGTTCTGCCACTCGCCTGCTCACTGGAGAATGGGACCCGGGAGCGGGCGAACGCGTCTGCTGTCGCACTGAGCTCAGCGGTCAAACCTCAGCCGCTTGATGGTCTGATGGCCCCAGGAGCACGGACCAGATCGATGCCGTGCTCGGCAAGGGTAGCGGACACCAACACTTCTTGCTCTGAGGGGAGTTGATCATTGTTCAGCTTGGTGCGGACCTTGGCGAGCCAGGGACCGATCATGACACGGTCGCCGTCCACCTCGATCCACTCTCGGGCGCCGGGGGTGCGTCCCCACCGTGCCACGAAGAGCCCGAGGATCTCGGTGGTTTGCGCGAACGTGCGCCGCCGCGATGTGCTTGGCCTGCCCGCGGCGTGTTTCTGTTCCAGGAGGGCGCGGTCGGGGGTGATTCCCATGCGGGCGAGCAAGTCGCGCTGGCCGGGGTCGAGGTCGGGCCAGATGGTGAGCTGGCGGTGTAGCCAGCTGCCCGCCTTCACTCCGTGGATGACCGTGTCGCGGCGCAGCGTGCTGGGGTGGTTGCCGGCTTCCAGGTGGCGGCGCAGCAGATGGTACTTGCGATGCCAGTCGGGGCCGTAGGGGAGTTTCCAGTCTGGGTCGAGGGCTGTGAGCTGGTTGTCGCGGTCGGGGGTGAGGCGGTCCTTTCGGGCTAGGGCGCGCTGGTCGGCAAGGAACTGGCCGCCGGGTAGTTGGGTGGGGATGGCAAGGTGGCCGTGTTCGGCGTGGAAGGCCTCGACGGTGGCCAGGTGGCCTTGCCAGGTGGCCTCGTGGTCGTCCCAGATCATGCCGAGATCCTCGAGCTCGGCGATCCATGCCGGATCGAGGGTGCCTGCCTGGTAGGCGGTGCGTTGGCCGGTGATGAATTGCCCCAGCCGGTAGCCGTAAGCGTCCTCGTAGTCGGCGCTCACGCGCAGGTGGTTGTGTTCGCTTTGGTAGCGGATGGCGGCGGCTAGGCCAGCGCGGCGGGGAGCAGACAGGACGGCGCCACTGGAGGGCCACACCAGCAGGTCGAGGGCGCGGGCGATCGCGGTGGGGTCGAGGGTGTGGTCGAAGCGGAAGCGGCGGGTGATGTAGGTGTGGGAGTCGCGGGCGGGATGCTGGTTCTTGGCCCGGGGGGTGCGGGCGGCGATGGTCTGGTCGTGGTGGCGCAGGGCGGCGGTGACCAGCCAGAGGGCTTCGTAGGGGGTGCCGAGGAGGTCGGTGGGGTCGGTGCCGGGCGGGATGTAGGCGGGGATGACGAGGCTGGCTGTCTTCGTCTTTAGGGTGGGTGGTTTGCGCAGGGCGCGGCCGAGCGCTTGGACGATGCGGCGGACGCTGGCGGTGCGGTCGGCGAAGACGACGGCGTCGACGGCCGGCAGGTCGACGCCTTCGCCTAGGACCTTGGCGTTGGCCAGCACGCCTCGCTCGGCGTTGCTGAAGCGGGCGATGGTGTCGGCGCGCCGGTGGGGACTGTGGGTGCCGTCGATGGACTGCACGACGACGACGTCCGCCCAGTCGGGGCGCAGTTCGTCGGGGAGGGTGCGCAGGGTGTGGGTGAACTGGCGGGCGAAATCGGCGGCGTCGGCGATCTGCTGGAAGTAGACGAACACGTGCCGCAGGCCCTGCTCGCGCATGGCTTTGAGGATGGCCAAGTGCAGGGCGGTGGTGCGGCGCGCGGTGGGCCCGGCTTCAGGATCGGTGAGCGCGTTGTGCAGTTCAGTGTCGGTGACGGTGGGGACGACGAGCTGGTAGTCGGCGAGGACGCCGTCATCGATGGCGTCGGCGTGGGAGTAGGTGTGCAGGCGGGGGCCGAAGATCTGCGGCTGGTCCATGGTCGCCAGCAGGGCTGGGTCGTCCCAGGCGGGTGCGGTGGCGCTGGTGCGCTTGGGTTGCGCTCTGGTGGTGGGCGGCTCGGTCAGGCGGGGGGCGTCCCACACATAGGGGGTGGCGGTGAGGTAGAGGCGGCGCTCGGCAGAGATGCGCTCATTGTCGTGCAGCGCAGTCCAGTTCTTCTTCCAGGTGCCGGCCGTGGCGTGGGCTTCGTCCACGATCAGCAGGCCGAAGAGGGGGGCGGGGAAGATCGCGGAGTGCTGGGCCTCTTCGATCTTGGACAGCGAGTCGTAGGTGAAGAAAACCGTCGCTTTGGGGTGGCGGCCGAGCCAGTAGGCCAGGTACTCCCCCGCGTTGGCCGAGTCGACCTCGGCCTCGGCGAGCAACGGGTGGGAGGCGGCGCGTAGCGAGGAGACGGTGATCATCGGCTCGCGGCGGCCGTCTGCGCGGGCGGCCACTGCCCACTGTGCGACCAGGTCCAGGCTGGGCACCGCCACTGCTAGGTGCCGCACGCCGAGTTCCTCGGCTACGCGCAGTGCGAAGAGGGTCTTGCCGGTGCCGCAGGCCGAGACGGCGTGCCCGCGGGTGCGCGGGCGGCGCAGGTGGCGAACCGTGTTGGCGAGGCCCTCCTGCTGGTCTGTGCGCAGGACCAGTCGCCCGGGGTGTTCTGTTGCGGTGGGATTGGCGGTCATCGCGCGTTTCCTCGGCATGCAGGAGGGGCGGGGCTGACTCGCGTTCATTCTCGCGTACGGCAGGGGTGCGGCGCAGTGTCTCCGCTCTGTCGGGGGCGCGCTGCGAGCCCATGCGCGCCCCATGATCAGTGTTGTCGGATGCGGATAGGGGGCGACGGCTCGGGGCTCGGGCTTTCTTTCTCCGCTTGGTTTCAGGCAGCCCGGCGGAAGGCTGTCTTGCGTGGCGTGGGCAGGCGCAGAAGGTCTTGCAGGGGCGTGCCGTGTTCGGCCCACCGGCGCAGTCAGTCCCGGTCGATCCAGTGCACTTGGTGGCGTTCGCCTCATGTTTTGGCGTCCCGGGTGAAGGAGCCGTTGGTGACCACGACTGCGATATCAGCTCCGTGCGCGGGGCCTGCGGTGCCTTTGACCTGGTACATCACTGAGGAGCCGACCTTTCCGGCGACGGTCGTGTGCTTGGCCTGCAGGACGATTCTGCCGCGTTGGCGGTCTTCGCCGATGACGTCTGCGGCCTGGTCTCCTTGTCGGCCGACCTGCCGTGCGTTCCAGCCGTCCCGGAGGAGCAGGTCACGTAGGGCGAACTCGAAGGCCCGGTCGTCCATGGCGTCGAGTTGCGCGAGCGTGATCCGGAGCCGGGCCAGCGTCTGGGCCCGCACCTTCCGGGCCTGCAGTTCACGGATGAACCGCCAGGCTGCGTAGCCGAGGGCGAGAGCCACGAGGACGGCGAGCCATGGCCAGATGCGGACGGCTGCCTGCCATGTGGCTGTGGCGATCTTGGCCAGCAGCCAGAGTGCGGCGCAGGCGACGGCCGCGGCGGCGGCCTGTTCCCTGCCGCCGCGGGGTGGGCGTAGCCGGGGCGAGCGGCAGGGTATCAGTGGCCCACGCTCGCTGACACTGATGGTGTTTCGATGCGCTCCTTCTAGGAGGCAGGTCGGACGCCTTCAGGGATGGGCGGCTTTCGACGCGGGAGCGCTGTGGGGCTGCCTTTCTCAGCGGAGTCGAGAAGGGTACAGGCAGCCCCGGCGGTTGTAGCTACGCCTTGGGCCGACGGTAGGTTGAAGATCGGCGGGTGTGCGCGGGGGGCTTGCGTTTCGTCGGCGAGGGCGGGTCCGGCGTCCGTCGTGGGGTCATTCGGCCGCTTCGGTCAGGTGGGTGGGGGTGAAGCTGTCGATGTTCTTGCAGATGTGCAGGCGTTGGGTGATGCGGCGGCGGAGTTCGGGGACGTGGCTGATGAGTCCGACGGTGCGGTCGTGGGCGCGTAGGGAGTCCAGGACGTCGAGGACTTGGTGGAGGGTGTCTTCGTCGAGGGTGCCGAAGCCTTCGTCGATGACGAGGGTGTCCAGTGCCTGGCCGCCGGCTTCGGCGGTGACGATGTCGGCCAGGCCCAGGGCGAGGGCCAGGGAGACGTAGAAGGACTCGCCAGCCGGAGAGGGTGTCCGTGTGGCGTTTGTGTCCGCTCCAGGCGTCGAGGACCTTGAGGTCCAGGCCCGATTTGGCGCCTCGGGCAACTCTGTCGTCGGGCCACGTTTCGGCGCCGGCTCTATGCGGCGAAGCCGACATTGGTGACGTACTCGTACTGGCCCCACTGCGAGCCGAGGTCGACGATCGTGTCCTGCCACGCGGTGTCGAGGCCCTGATGGTCGCCGGCCGCCCAGGAGTCGACGATGCGGTCCCAGCGGCGTACGTTCATCGTCCGGTACTCCACCACGCGCTGCAGTTGCTGCGGCACCTGGGACTGGTTGAGCGGGTGGATCTCCACCCGGGTGCCGCGTCCGTCGCGGTTGAGGCGTCTGAGGAGATGGCGGGCGACGTTGTGACGGCGCACCGTCCGGTACGCCTGGTCGATGCGTTCCAGGCTGGTCTTGGAGGGGCGGCGTTTGCCCCCCAGCCAGGCCTTCAGCGTCCGGTGGGTCACGGTGAGTCCGGCGTCCTGCGCGGCCTTCAGGCTCTGGGTCGACTTCGTCAGGTAGTGCAGGCGCGCCATCCAGCCGCGCTTGGCGGTCACGGGGGTGGCGATGCCGCCCGCGAGTTCATCGAGTTTGCGCGCGACGGCGTCGCTGCCCTTGATGCCCTGGGCGCCGAACCGTCCGAAGTCGATGTTCTTCTGCGGCACTACTCCCCCTCGCCTTGGTGCTCAGCGTCGTCGGTTCCGGCGGTGTACGTGTCCTTGACCTTGACCTCGGTAACAGCTCGGCCTTCGGCGAAGACACGGCGCCAGTCACCGATGACGTGGAGTTCGTCGGTGCCCATCGCCCGGACGACGGCCAGTCCCTCGTCATGGGCCTTGAGTGCCTTGAGCCAGAGGTTGGCGAAGGCCTGGCTGCGGATGAGGTGCATCCAGTCCGGGCGGTAGAGCTCCCGGTTGTAGTTCGACTCCCCCATGGTGGAGACGAACTTCGAGTACATCGCCTTCACGTACTCCAGCGTCACCGTGTCGCCCTGCTCGATCGCCGTGTCGCGGGCGTCCTTCAGGGCGATGCGGAACTTCTCCAGCAGGTTCTCCGTGGCCCCGGAGGTGTACGACTCGTGGATTTGAGGAGGGTCGCACAGCTGGTGCTTGGGGCCGGACAGGCGCAGCAGGAGGCGGAGCGTCGGCTCGGTGACCCACAGGGGGCCGGGCTCGTCCCGCTGGCCGATCGGGTTGGGCAGCACCGCCTCGTGCTCCCACTCGGGCGGGGTGATCAGGTGGACTCCGGAGCGGCGGCGGTCGTGGGCGAGGCCGGTGGAGTGCTCGAGCTGGCCCAGGGGGAGGTGCGTCTTGAGGGCGGAGAGGTAGGCGCCGTTGATGTCGAGCGCGGTCACCTGATGCCGGCCGGGCGGGAGTTCGTGGCGGGTCCACTTGGGGCGGGCTTCCCAGATCTGGTCCGCGCCGCGCGTGGTCTGCTTCTTGAGGATGTCGGGGATCCAGGGGTGCGCGATCACGTCGTAGCGGGCGCCCTTACGGGTCTTGTCCAGCAGTCGCATCGCGTCCGGGATGGCCCGCTTCACCAGCGCCGCCGTGGCTGCGTCGACATCGCCCCGGTGCTCGGCGATCGCACCCTGCACGGCCTCGCGGATCAGGTCGCCCGGGCCGGGCGTCTCCTGGAACGCGTGGCGGGCCGAGCCCTTGGAACGCTCCGTCGCACGTGCCGGACGTGTCGTGCGCAGTGGCGTTTTCGGGGTGTGCGCGGTGGGCTGTCCGGCTGGTGGGGCAGCTGGGGCCCCGGTGGCGGTGGGCCGGCAGTCGGCCGGGGTCAGGTGCTGCACGAACCCCGCCACGCGTTGTCCGGCCGGACGGCCGCACAGCACACAGGGCTCGGGTACGGCGAGCAGCTCCACGTCGTCCCCGTCTTCGTCCTGGCCGAGGTCGGGCAGAGACAAAGGGGTGGCGGTCGAGGCCGTGCCTGACGTGACGGGCTGCTCCGCAGCCAGTGTCGTCTCGGTCTCGGTCTCGGTGGCGAGCTTGGCGTTCAGTCCGTCCAGCAGGTAGGCGTATTTGGTGCGGATCTCGCCGGCCGGGTCCCGGCCGCTTTCCCATCCGCTGAGGGTTGAGGGGCTCACGTTGAGCGCGCGTGCCACCTGTGCCTTGGACAGCCGAGCCCGCTCCCGCAGCTCGCGGCGCACGGAGGAGGGCGGGAGTTCGGCCTGGGGACCGACGGTGTCAAGCAGCGAGTCGATCGCATCGAAGTCGCTCACCGGTCCGTTCCCCTCGCTTCGGTCCGCACGGCACGGCGCCTGTCGGCGGGCAGCGCCTCGCATGCTCTGGTCGGACCCGCCAGGAGATCGAGCGCGCCGATGCCGTAGTGCTCGGCCAGGACGTCGACGTCGCGCAGGCTCCAGGAGATGGCGCCCGACTGCCGGCGCGACACCTGTGTCTGTGTCAGTCCCAGCACCCCCGCGACCGACCGCTGCGATTCACCCGTTACCTGCATCAACGCGGCCACCGTCAGCCGCAGCGACTCCTCCAAGCGCAATCCCATGCCACCACCCTACCTCAATCCATGCAACTCTCACATAAGAATCAGCTTTTCACTATCAGTGATGCAAAAACACTTTCAGCTTGAGGAAGCTGACGATTTTCGGGCACGGGAGTCAGCGATCCAGGCCGCCCCGATCACGTGGAACGCGCCGGGCCGCACGCCGGGCTGCCCGATTCGCCTGGCGCGCCTCTTCCACCGAACGATCGGACAGGCACCGCAGGCACACGAGTTCCATGGCACGGCGGTGCAAGGCCCGGCGCAGCCGGAGCCCGGGCGGTGACGGCCACCCACGGCAGTGGCGGCGCACCGTACGCACTCCGGTGCCCAAGATCGCCGCGGCCAAGGAGGCGTTGTCGGCGTAGCGGGCCAGGAGGAACGCCATCTGCGCCTGGTGGCCGACCGGGAACCAGGCCGCGAACTCGCCTCTGTTCCTCCGGCTGGAGGAGGGCGTCAGAGAAGTGCTTCCTCCCGGGCGTGAACGCCCGGGGTTCCGCGCTAGATCGAGCTGACATTGGACTGTCATGCACGGCTCAGCGAGTGATCACGCCATGAGACGCGACGTCTTAGTAGGAGAATTCGATGTAGTCGACGTTGGTCAGCCGTACTGCGTGCAGCCCGCTGGAGTGCGGCGAGACGCGGAAGTAGGACTCCCCTGCCCCGTCGCCGACGATGTCGCGTAGTTCCTGCTCGCTGGCGTTGCGGTGCCGGGCTTCGAGCAGGCGCTGGGTAGGGGTGGTGCAGGTTTTCCAAGAGGCGGCGTACTCGGCCGTCATCGGAGGATCCTGCTGCGGCGTTGAAGCCGAACCATCCGCGGAAGTGCACGTAGAGACTGTGCTGGCCCTGGCTGACTGTTTGGTGGGCTTGGCCGCGGATGCGGGGCTGCCACAGGCGGATGACTTCTTTGAGGATGGCGTGGCTCAGTGCTTCATCGGTCGGGGTTGGTTGGTCAGGATGCGTTGCAGTTTCCGGGGGAAGGTGTTGAGGCAGTTGGCGAGCTGGGGGGTTTGGTGCTTGGAGGTAAGAAAGCGCATGCGGGCCCGGTCAGAGCGTGGAGGCTGGCGGGTCCAGTGGTGGGCGTCGGCGATGTCGAGGGCCTAGGCGATGGAGTCGGTGTGGAGTCGGTGTGGAGTCGGTCGAGCATATGGGTCCTTTAGGGGTAGGAAAGGCCGCGGAGCTGGCGGACTGTCTTGATCTGCGGGACGGGGGCGGTGGGTGGACGGGATCGGTGGGTTGGGGGTGGGTGGCGGTGGATGAGCGAGGAGATCAGGCAGGGGCCACCGGGCGGTATAGAACCCGTAGCCGACCTCCCGCCCACACACAGCCTTCGACCCACTCACGTCAAGACAGTGGGGCTCTTCCCCGCACCCGATGTGTCGCCCTCTCGGTGATCCAGGGGCGCCATGGAGGCGCTGGACGCCGACACCATCCGGGCCGCGATGCGCACCCCTGCGATCTCCGGCGGCGCGGCGTCCGACCGAATCGCCAACGCACTGGGCACCCCGAACCCGACCGTGTACGGCAGACTTTACCAATCGCGTTGTGGGCGTTCGATTCGTTCGTTGGGGTCCCGTCGGCCCTGTGAGACGTGCAACCTGGCGGTACGGAGCCACGCGCGTACCGGCGCACCGCACGTCATCTGATACTGCAGTTGAAGGTTGCGGTGCTGCGGGCGGAATGCGCGGTGTGCCATCAGGGAGGACCTTGTGCTGTTGGAGATCCGCGGAGGCACGGGGTCGTGGTGCTGTCCTAAAACAGGAGTTGGCCATAAAAGCCAGCTGATGCGCGACGGCCGTCTGCCATAGCGTGACCGTCTCTTGGCCGACAGCGTCGATATGCTTCTGGTCCTCATCATCACGGGGGCGTACACCTATGCGAATCAACATGTCGAGAAAGGCCGCTGTCGGTGCTGCGGCCGGCACTCTTTTGCTCACCGGCCTCAGTGCCGCGACCGCGCAGGCCGCATCAGCGACGCACAGTGTCTCTGTCGTCCGGGCTCCTTCGGTGAAGACCGCCTGCGTCGACTCGGCTGTCGCCGCGAGCTGAAAGATCAACACACTCACCGTGGCCCGTACCAGCATGTGCCTGTACGTCGGCGCCCGCGTCGACCTGCTGAGGATCGGCAGACCGGTCGGCTTCGCCTCGTTCCATATCAAGCACTCCATGAAGCTGAAGTGGAACGAGTCCTTCGTCATAGGCAAGGCCACGTTGGTCAATGCCGGCGGCGTACGCGTCAACCTGGCAATGGGCGGTGGTAAGGGCGTCAAGACCGCCGTGGAATTCTCCCAGGGCTCCCCTTGCTCCCGAGCGCAAGGGGACTGTCGGATACGCCGCCACCGTCAAGAAGAAGCAACTCTCCAGCCCGGCGTCCAACCGGTTCACCTTCAACAAGCCCGGCTACACACCGGATGGTTTCACCTCCAAGTCCGCCAAGTACCGCTGCGATGACACGTTCCGGGGCCCACGAAACGCACAACGCACGGAGAATCCTGGTTGTGCCTTCCCTTCCGCTTCTCCGGTTTTCACCCTCTCGCGCAGCGACGCGCAGGTGAAGCAGTCCGCTAGCCACATCCTCGACGCGCAGCGCAAGATCACCGGTCGCCCGGGTGCCTCCACACCGTTGCACCGCATCACCAACGAGAAGACCATCGATGCCCACGGCTGGGCCATGTACTCCAAGGTGCACAAACCCCAACCCCAAGACCTGGGCTGCGTTGAGTGCCCCTTCGCGGCTAGCAAGGAAGGCGGCAACCACAAGCGCGGCAGCACGCGAATCATCAGCCGCGGCGGCGCGGTGGAACCGGGCCCGGAGCAGGAGGCGCGGCCCAGCGGACGGTGTGGTGGCGGAGGCGTCACCTTGCCGGTGCAGCCCACTCCACCATGTGAAGGCTGAAATAAGGAATCATAGTTCCGCGATCCCTTACTTCAAAGATTAGCATTTGGCCATTGCGGTTCGGAAGGCCGACCGCTTAACGGCCAGCCCTAAGGATGCCAAATTTCGAATATGCCCGACTTCTATCTGTGAATTCCCCCGTCCGCATTCTGAAATACCGTTGCGGATTCACTTAGAGGCCATGCAAGATCCGCATCTCCGTGAGCCCGGAGAGATTCTCGCCGGGCGTGATCACCTCCGTGCTTCACAAAAGAAAGGTCATGCGTGCTGCCTGCACCTTCGTTGACAGCAGGATCCAGGGCCAGTGTCGCGGAAACCCTGCGCAACGCCTTCTTAGCCCGGGGCCATTCGCACTTTACCGGCGTACCGTGTTCCCTGCTCAAGGGGTTCTTCCGGTTGCTGGAGGACCCCCGCTGTCCGGCCGCCTACATTCCCGCGCCCCGTGAGGACAGCGCCCTCGGAGTGGCCTCCGGTCTCGCCGTGGCGGGGGCCAGGCCCATCGTTGTCATGCAGAACTCCGGCCTCGGCTACTCGCTCAACGTCCTCACCTCGTTCAACCTCATCTACGACGTCCACCTGCCGATGGTGGTGAGCTGGCGCGGCCACGACGGCAACGATGCCGTGGAGCGCGACGTCATCGGACGGGAACTCACCCGGCTGCTCGACGTGTTCGGGATTCCCTGGACCGTGCTGGACAACGAGCATCCCGAGGACTCAGCGGAGGCGTTCCTCAAACAGTACGACTCCGGCCGGAGCACCGCCGTGCTGATCGTCCGGGAAGGGATCTGAGCGTTGCTGGACATCCGTGACGCCCTGGGCGCACTGCTGGAGCGTGAGTCCACCGCCCTGACGGTGACCACCTGCGGCTACATCACACGCGACGTGTACAACATCCGCGATCGCGCCAACCACTTCTACCTCGTCGGTTCCATGGGCATGGCCGCGCCGATCGGGCTCGGCATCGCCGTGGCCCACCCGGACCGCCGGGTGCTGGTGCTGGACGGCGACGGCTCGTTCGCCATGAATCCGGGGTGTCTGCCGATGGTCGCCGAGCACCGGCCGAACCTCGTCCATATCGTCCTCGATAACGGCGCCCACGAGAGCACCGGCGGCCAGCGCACCGTCGCCCTCGGCGACCCGGCGGCCATGGCTCTCGCGGCCGGTTACACCGCCGCCCACACCGTGGACGACCTTGACCAGCTGGCCGCCCTGGACCTGCCCGGCGCACCCGCACTGGTACGGATCCGCTGCAAGGCACGCAGCCACCCCGCCGGAAAGCGCGTGGAGCAGACGCCGCAGCAGTTGGTGGAGCGCTTCCGCGCCCAACTGGCCAACCTGACGGCATATCTGGAAGGAGGCGTGTGAAACCCACCCTGCTCGATTGCACGCTGCGCGACGGCGGGAACCAGAACGACTGGCAGTTCACCGCCGCCGACGTCCACACCATCGTGAGCACCTTGGACGCCGCGCGCGTCGACGTCATCGAGGTTGGCTACCGCGGCGGTTCCGGGAGCAAGGTCAGCGCCACGGCGGGCCCGTCGGCGCACTGCGCGCCCGAGTACCTCGCGGCGCTGCCGGCCGTCTCCCACGCCGAGTTGGCCGTGATGGTCGTCCCCACCGTGTGCCCGGTACGGGCCGTGGACGACCTGCCCTACAGCCCGGTGTCCATGGTGCGCGTCGCTGCCTACCCGTGGAACATCGACGGGGTCCCGGAGTACGTTCGTGCCGCGCGGACGCTCGGCCTCAAGGTCGGCGTCAACCTGATGGCCGTCAGCTACACCACCCTGGAGGGGCTGGCCGAGGTTGCCGCGGTCGTGGCCGGGGAGGAACCGGACGTCTTCTACATCGCCGACTCCTTTGGCGCGCTCACCCCGGACGACGTCCGCCGGCGGGTCGAGCTGCTGGCGGAGCGGCTACCGACACCGCTCGGTATCCACGCCCACAACAACCTGGGCCTGGCCGCGGCCAACGCCGTGGCCGGGCTGGACGCGGGCGTGAGCTGGCTGAACGCCTCGCTGTGCGCCATGGCCCGGGGCGCGGGGAATCTCGCCACCGAGCAGGCCGTAGCCTTCCTCACCGCGTGGCCCACGTACGACGCCCACGCCGATCTGCCCCTGGTCTGCGAGGCCGCCGAGTACGTGGCCGAGCAGGTGCTGCCGCGCCCCATGACCGTACGCCGGGCGGAGATCGCGGCCGGGATCAACGACCACCACTTCTCCTTCCAGGACCGCATCGAGAAGATCAGCGCCCGCCACGGACTCGACCCGTGGGAGGTCGGGCGCAGGATCGGTGCGGCACGGCCGCACAAGGTCCTCGACGAGACGGCCGAGGGCGTGTGCCGGGAACTGGCCGAACAGACCGAACAGACCAACGGAGGGGACGCATGACCGGGAGCCGACCGCCCCAGCAGGAACAGAAGGACCCGCCGACCGGCGCGGCGCAGCGGCTGCGCGCGGCGCTCGCCGCCCCGCGAGTGACACGTGCCATGGGCGCGCACAGCCCGCTCAGCGCGCGGCTCGCCGAAGAGGCTGGCTTCGATGTCGTCTGGTCCAGCGGACTGGAGATCTCCGCCACGGCCGGTGTACCCGACGCCAACATCCTCGCCATGGGCGAGTGCCTCCACGCGGCGGCCGACCTCGCGGCCTCGGTGGTCGTCCCCGTCCTCGCGGACTGCGACTCCGGATTCGGCAACGTCAACAACGTCATCCACATGGTGCGCTCCTACGAGGCGCGCGGCGTGGCCGGCGTGTGCATCGAGGACAAGCAGTTCCCCAAGCTCAACAGCTTCATCGAGGGCAACCAGGACCTCGCCCCGCTCGACGACTTCGCGGGCAAGATCCGGGCCGCTGCCGAGACCCGTACCGACATGCTCGTGGTGGCCCGTCTGGAGGCGCTGATCTCCGGGCAGGGCATGGCCGAGGCGCTGCGCCGGGCCGACGTCTACGGGCGGGCCGGGGCGGACGCCTTGCTCATCCACTCCAAGCGCCAGGACCCCGCGGAGGTCTTCGCCTTCCGCGACGCTTACCGCGGCGACCTCCCGGTGATCGTCGTGCCGACCACCTACAACCAGGTCACCGTCGAGGAGTTGGAGCAGCGCGGCTTCGCCATGGCGATCTACGCCAACCAGGCGCTGCGCAGCTCGATCCGGGCCATGCGGGAGACCCTCAGCCGGATCATGCGGGACGGCACCACGCTGAACGTGGAGCCCGAACTTGCCCCGCTCAAGGAGATTTTCGACTTGCAGCGCATGTCCCAGATGCTGGAGCAGCAGGAGCGCTACGAGTCCCTGGGACGCGAACTCGCGGAGGCCGCACAGTGACCACCCATCCCACCGCCCTGCGGCTGGACTTCCACGGCACTCGGCTCGACCTGGAGGTGGCGCCCGGTGCCGGCGTCGAGGAGGCGCTGGTCTTCCTCGACACGCATCTGACCGCCAAGGAGGCCAAGTCCGAGGAGACGGGCCGCGAGCCGGTTGCGACTTTGTGCGTGCACGCCCCGGACCCGGGGCGCCTCGCGCCTCCGGCCGGGGCCGTGCAGGAGGACGTCTACCTCCGCAAGAGCGCCAGTGAGTTCTTCACTGTGCCGGCCCGGAGGGCCGCGGTGGAGGGCCGGGAGTACCTGGAGTGCACGAAGACCGGCACGCGTTTCGTCTTCGACCGCGCCGCGCGCGTGATCGACGTGACGCTCGGCGCCGGCGGGCACATGGACCTCGTCGAACTGGTGCGCGACCTGGTGCTGAAGCACCAGGAGAACACCGGCGCCGCGGTGCTGCACGCCACCGCCGCCTACCGGGACGGCGAGGTCGTGCTGATCACCGGCGCCAAGGGGGCTGGCAAGAGCACGGTGCTCCTGGAGTTGGTGGAGCACCTCGGCTACCAGGTGCTCAGCGGCGACAAAACCGTGCTGCACGAGCTGTCGGACGGTTTGGTCGTCGCAGCTGGCTGGCCTGACTACCCGCACCTCGGTTACGGCACCGTCGTCAAGTACTCCGGGCTCCGTAAGATCGCGGGCATCGGCGACGACTACGTGCCCGTCGAGGGCCACGCGTTCTCCCCGGTGGGCAAGTTCGCGGTGGACCCGCTGCCGTTCCGTGAGCGCTTTCCCAGCGCCCCGGTCGGAGTGCGAGTGCCCGTCGCGGCGATCCTGCACCCGGCCATCGGTCCCGGCGAGCGCACGATTATCGAGCCGCTGA
The DNA here is from genome assembly GCF_047525675.1 of Streptomyces sp. 796.1. Taxonomy (NCBI): domain Bacteria; kingdom Bacillati; phylum Actinomycetota; class Actinomycetes; order Kitasatosporales; family Streptomycetaceae; genus Streptomyces; species Streptomyces sp. 796.1. Next base: position 13,895 of record NZ_JBLIWA010000107.1, read on the forward strand.
CCGGCAGCCGTGCGGACCACGCCGAGGTGCTGCGCGCCAACGTGGAGTCGGCCTTCGACGGCACGAGCGCCGGCTGGCACCACTACCTCGACGACAGCCGCGCCGCCCACACCGCCCGGGTCAAGCGCATCACGGACATCCTGGCCGGGGTGCCCGCCTGGACGCTGACCGGCCCCGGCGACCTGACGGCGGAGAACACGCCGGCAGCGATCACCGGGTCCGCGGAGGTGGCCCGGTGATCGAACTGACGGTGGAGAACACGCCGGCCTCACCTCCCACTACGACCTCACCGACCGGATCGCCGCCACGCTCCAGGAGCACGGCACGGGCGAGGGGCTGGCCGGGGTCTTCGCGCATGGCAGCACCATCGGGCTCACCGTGATGCGCTACGAGCTGGGCGCCGTGCAGGACCTGCTGCGGACCCTGGAGCGGATCGCCCCCCAGTCCCCCGCCGACGGCAGCCGTTACCTGCATGAGCTCACCACCGCCGACCCCAACGGCTTCTCCCACCTGAAGTCCTCGCTGCTCGGCACCAGCCTGCTCGTGCCCTTCCGGGAGGGCCGCCTCGCCATGTCGCCGAGCCACCGCGTGGTGCTCTTCGACTTCGATCTCAAGCCCGCCACCCGCCGCGTCTTCGTCCACGCGCCCCAGGCCGCGGCGCCCGCCCCCGACACCGATAAGGAGAACAGCCGGTGAAGCTGCGGCTGGCCACACCCGGGCCCACCGAAGTCCCGCAGCGCCTGCTGCTGGCCGGGGCCCGTGAAATCATCCACCACCGCTCCACCGAGATGGAGCATCTGATCCACGAGATCAGCGGCGGCCTGCCCCCGCTGTTCGGCACCAGCGCCCCGGTGTACACCATCGACTCCTCCGGGACCGGCGCGATGGAGGCAGCGGTCGCCAACTGCTTCTCGGCCGGCGATGAGGTCCTCGTCTCTCCAACGGCTACTTCGGAGAACGCTTCCAGGCGATCTGCACCTCGTACGGCCTCCTCGTCCACGTCATCGAGAGCAACTGGGGCACCAGCGCCGACCCCGAGCGGGTGGCAACCACCTACCGCGAACATCCAAAGGTCAAGGGCGCGTTCGTCGTCTACAGCGAGACCTCCACCGGTGCCCTCAACGACGTCGAGGCGATCGGGCGAATCTTCCGCGACACCAACGTGGTCGTGGTCGTCGACGCCATCAGCGGTCTGCTGGTGCACTCGCTGGAGATGGACACCTGGGGCCTGGACGTCGTCCTCGCAGCCTCCCACAAGGGCTTCAGCTTGCGCCGGGGCTCGCCTTCGTCGCCCTGTCCGACAAGGCGTGGACGGCCGTGGAGCGCTCCACGGGGCCCAACTACTACTGGTCCTTCGAGCGGCTGCGCCACTTCTACCCGATGTCGTCCTCGTCCCCCGCGGTGTCCCTGCTCCTCGCCCTGCACGAGTCGCTGAAGATGCTCGACGAGGAGGGCCTGGAGACCTTCCGCAGGCGCCACGCCGTACTGGGCAAGGCAGCTGAACGCGGGCTGCTCAAGCTCGGGTTCAGCACCTTCGTCCAGGCCCCGCACCGGCGCAGCCACATCATCACCTCGGCACTCGCGCCCCAGGGCATCGACACCGGTCAGCTGCTGAAGACGCTGTCCACCTCGTACGGGGTCACGATGACCGGCGGCCAGGCACACCTCAAGGGCAAGCTCATCCGGGTGGGGCACGTGGGCGCGGCCGACGCCCTCGACCTGAGCGGCATCTTCGGCGCCCTGGAGATGGCCCTGCTCGACCTCGGCCACACGTTCACGCCAGGCTCCGGCGTCGGCGAGATCATCCGTACGTTCCACGAGGAGGGCCGCTGATGCTCCTCCTGTTCCAGCGGGAGACCTGCCCGCACTGCAAGCCGATGCGCGAACTGCAAGCCGGTGCGCGAACTGCTCACCCAGCTCCAGGTCTCCTCCATCAACGTCAACGTGCCCAAGCCGCGCGAGGAGCGGCACGAGCTGATCCGCACCACGGGCAGCACGTTCATCCCGGCCCTGGTGGACGGCGCCACGATCCTCCCGGGCAAGCTGCGGGAGAACGCCGACATCATCGCCTACCTCAAGGAGCGCTTCGGCGACCCGGAGGCGGTGGCGCCCGGCGCGGGGACCGCCGTGGAAGCACAGCCAGAGCCCGTGGCATGACCTTCGGGCAGCAGGTGCCCGCGACACCGCGTATCGCGGTGCTCGCGGGCACCCCGCAACTGGTGCGCTGTGCCCGCGCCCTGGGCATCGACACCGTCTTCGTGTACGACGCGGCGCAGCCGCCGCCGACGGTGGCCGCGGAGGCAGACACGGCGCTGGCGGCACCTCTGGCGGACGTCGACGCCCTGCACGCGGCCCTGGCACCGCTGCATGCCGAACGCCCCTTCGCGCGCGTCCTGTCGCTCACCGAACGGGGGCTGCTGCCGACGGCCGCGGTCGCCGAGCGCCTCAGGCTGCCCGGCAACTCCCTGCACACCGTGGGGCTGTTGCAGGACAAGCAGCGCATGCGGGAACTCCTCAACGCCCGCGGCATCGGCCCCGTGCACACCGCCGCCCCGCGCGACTCGTCCGACCCCGCCGCGTTCTGTCGCACGACCAAAGGGCCGGTCATCCTCAAGCCGGCGGCGGGCAGCAGCAGTCAGGCCGTCATCAAAGCGGCCGGACCGCAGGACGCCGAGGACCTCTGGCGGGCGTTCGAGGCGGCGGGCGGGCTGCGGCCCATCGCCGAGGAGTACCTCGACGGGCCCGAGATCAGCGTGGAGAGCTTCTCCTACGACGGGAAGCACACCGTGCTCACGGTGACCGACAAGCTGGTCGGCACCGCGTTCGTGGAGACCGGGCACACCCAACCGAGCACCCTGTCCCCGCCCGTGCTGGCGGAGACCGCCGCGCTCGTCCATGCCTTCCTCAACGCCGTCGGCCTGACGGAGGGCCCCGCCCACACCGAGGTCAAGATCACCCGGAGAGGCCCTCGGATCCTTGAGTCGCACAACCGCATCGGCGACGACAAGACCCGCGAACTGCTGCGCCGCGCCTACGGACTGGACGTGATGGCCCTCACCACCGGCTGCCCGCTCGGTCTGCTCCAGCCGCCCGCCGACCCGCCCCTCGCCCACCGGGGAGCGGCCCATCCGCTTCCTCACCCCACCGCCCGAAACGGTCCAGGCCATCGCCCTGCTCGACACCGACGGCACCACCGCCAAGATGAGGCTGGACGTCGAGGTCGGCGACCGGGTCCACCCGGTGCGCAGCTCGCACGACCGCGCCGGATACGTCATCGCCGACGGCACTGACGCGGCCGACGCCGCCCGGGTCTGCAAGGCACTGGCAGACCGAGTGCGGATCGAAACGAGCGGGTGAGAGCGGTGCGCCACGCGGTGGTGACCGACATCCACGCAGACACCACACGGCTGCGTGCCGTCCTCGACGGCATCCGCGAGCAGGAGGTGGACCACGTGGTCTGCCTCGGCGACGTCTTCGAGTGCCGCCTCGGCAAAGGAGCGGCCACCGAGTACGAGTTCGACGGCCAGCTCACCGACGTCTTCGACCCGGACCCCGAACTCGCCCGGCTCCTGGACGGCGTACGGCTGGTGCGGGGCAACCAGGAGGAGCGGATCCGCTCCCTCGTGCCCGACCACCACCTGCCCGACTGGAGCCGCCCGCTACTCCACGCCCCGCTGGAGCACCGCACCGACTTCGCCCTGTACTGCCACGGCCACCCGTTGCCCTGGCGCGAACTGACGCCGGGGCTGTGGTGCCCGGCCGACACGGACTTCCCCGGACGGGCGCTGGTACACGGGCACCACCACCGCAGCGCGCTGTACCGGCTGTGAGACGAGGGCACCGGCCGCTTGCGGGTGGAAGGCCTGCCCGTGCGGTTCGGGGAGCCGGTCCCGCTCGCCCCGGACGGCCGCTACGTGATCAACGTGGGCTCCGTCACCGGCTGCGCCCCCGATCGCGGCCCCTCCCCCGCCTGGGCCGTCCTCGACGAGACGGCCGCCACCCTCACCTACCACCACGCCTCACCACCTACGCAGATCAAGTGACCCGGCAGGTACTCCTGCTCAACTCTGACAAGCCCGAGGCCCTCGAAGCCCTGGCCCGCCGCCCCGAGGTAACCATCCGCGTCATCACCCGCAAGGTGTACGCCGACCTGTACCGCGACCACGAGGTGGCGTACGTCGACAGCTTCGCCGACCTGACGCAGGTCGAGCAGGCGGCGTACGAACTCGCCGCGCACGGACCGGTCGACCACGTCGTCGCGGCCACGGAGAAGAGCGTGGTGGCGGCGGGGTTGGTGCGCGTCCTGCTCGGGGTGCCCGGGCCGGGCTTCGACCAGTCCCTGTGGGGCACCCACAAGCGGGCGATGAAGGACAGACTACGCGCCGCCGGTCTCCCCGTGACGGACTACGCCCAAGCTGCCACGGTCAACCAGGTGCCCCGGGCGGCGGAGCGGACCGGCTGGCCCGTCATGATCAAGCCGGTGTTCGGCGCCGCCTCGAAGTGCACCTACCGCGTCGACTCCCCCGAGGAGTTCACCGAACGGCACCGGGCCGGTGGCTTCGCCGACCTCGCGGGCAAGCGCCTACCGGTCCAGGTGGAGCGCCTGGTGCGGTTCACGCACGAGTACCACTGCGACGGTGTCGTCCACGACGGTGAGGTGGCCCGCGCAGCCGTCTCCCGCTCCTTCCTCCCGCCGCTGCACATCTCACCGAACCTAAACAGCGGATACGTTGCCGACCAGAGAAGTCTGTTTTCGAGGGAAGTCTTGGACCTGCACCGCCGGGTGGTCACCGCGCTCGGCCTACCGACCAGGGTCACACACCTGGAGGTATTCCGCACCGAGGCGGGACCGGTCATCGGGGAAGTGGCCCTACGACCGGGTGGCATGGGCATCTCCCG
>NZ_JBLIWA010000108.1:0-1824 GCF_047525675.1 Streptomyces sp. 796.1
GTTGGGTTGGGTAGGGGAGCGTCGTGTGCCGGGTGAAGCAGCCGCGTAAGCGAGTTGTGGATGGTTCACGAGTGAGAATGCAGGCATGAGTAGCGATACAAACGTGAGAAACGTTTGCGCCGATTGACTAAGGGTTCCTGGGTCAAGCTGATCTGCCCAGGGTAAGTCGGGACCTAAGGCGAGGCCGACAGGCGTAGTCGATGGACAACCGGTTGATATTCCGGTACCCGCTTTGAAACGCCCAGTATCGAGCCCATTAATGCTAAGCCCGTGAAGCCGTTCCGGACCCTTCGGGGAATGGAAAGTGGTGGAGCCGGTGACCCGAGGTGGTAGTAGGTAAGCGATGGGGTGACGCAGGAAGGTAGTCCAGCCCGGGCGGTGGTTGTCCCGGGGTAAGGGTGTAGGGCGCTGTCTAGGTAAATCCGGGCGGCATAAAGCCTGAGACCTGATGCCGAGCCGATTGTGGTGAAGTGGATGATCCTATGCTGTCGAGAAAAGCCTCTAGCGAGTTTCATGGCGGCCCGTACCCTAAACCGACTCAGGTGGTCAGGTAGAGAATACCGAGGCGTTCGGGTGAACTATGGTTAAGGAACTCGGCAAAATGCCCCCGTAACTTCGGGAGAAGGGGGGCCATTTCCGGTGATGGGATTTACTCTCTGAGCTGGGGGTGGCCGCAGAGACCAGCGAGAAGCGACTGTTTACTAAAAACACAGGTCCGTGCGAAGCCGTAAGGCGATGTATACGGACTGACGCCTGCCCGGTGCTGGAACGTTAAGGGGACCGGTTAGCTGACTTTCGGGTTGGCGAAGCTGAGAACTTAAGCGCCAGTAAACGGCGGTGGTAACTATAACCATCCTAAGGTAGCGAAATTCCTTGTCGGGTAAGTTCCGACCTGCACGAATGGCGTAACGACTTCTCGACTGTCTCAACCATAGGCCCGGTGAAATTGCATTACGAGTAAAGATGCTCGTTTCGCGCAGCAGGACGGAAAGACCCCGGGACCTTTACTATAGCTTGATATTGGTGTTCGGTTCGGCTTGTGTAGGATAGGTGGGAGACTGTGAAGCATGCACGCCAGTGTGTGTGGAGTCGTTGTTGAAATACCACTCTGGTCGTGCTGGATGTCTAACCTGGGTCCGTGATCCGGATCAGGGACAGTGTCTGGTGGGTAGTTTAACTGGGGCGGTTGCCTCCTAAAGGGTAACGGAGGCGCCCAAAGGTTCCCTCAGCCTGGTTGGCAATCAGGTGTTGAGTGTAAGTGCACAAGGGAGCTTGACTGTGAGACTGACGGGTCGAGCAGGGACGAAAGTCGGGACTAGTGATCCGGCGGTGGCTTGTGGAAGCGCCGTCGCTCAACGGATAAAAGGTACCCCGGGGATAACAGGCTGATCTTCCCCAAGAGTCCATATCGACGGGATGGTTTGGCACCTCGATGTCGGCTCGTCGCATCCTGGGGCTGGAGTCGGTCCCAAGGGTTGGGCTGTTCGCCCATTAAAGCGGTACGCGAGCTGGGTTTAGAACGTCGTGAGACAGTTCGGTCCCTATCCGCTGTGCGCGTAGGAGTCTTGAGAAGGGCTGTCCCTAGTACGAGAGGACCGGGACGGACGAACCTCTGGTGTGCCAGTTGTTCTGCCAAGGGCATGGCTGGTTGGCTACGTTCGGGAGGGATAACCGCTGAAAGCATCTAAGCGGGAAGCCTGCTTCGAGATGAGGGCTCCCACCCACTTGATGGGGTAAGGCTCCCAGTAGACGACTGGGTTGATAGGCCAGATATGGAAGCCTCGTGAGGGGTGGAGTTGACTGGTACTAATAGGCCGAGGGCTT
>NZ_JBLIWA010000011.1:0-154953 GCF_047525675.1 Streptomyces sp. 796.1
GGCGCGGGCCCGGCGGGCGGCGGGCTCGCGGGCGCCGGCCCGGCGAGCGGCGGGCTCGCCGGCAACGGCCGGGCAGGCGGCGACCTCACCGGTAACCGCCTGGGCGGCGGGCTCGCCGGCAGCGGCCTGGTGGACCGCGACCGCCCGGCGGGCCGGTACGACCGGCGGGCCTTCCTCGACCGGTTCGAGGACCACACGGGCGAACCGGGCTTCGACATGATCATCGCCAGCACCCCGACCCTGGTCGGCTTCGTCTACGGCTACCAGGCCGACCGGGCCCGGGTCTGGCACCCCGGCTTCCGCGACGGACTGCCGCCGGAGATCGACGAACTGACGTACGCGAGCCCGGTCTTCACCGTCGCCGAACTCTGCGTACTCCCCACCCACCGCCGCACCCGGGTCGCCACCCGCCTGCTCGACCAACTCCTCACCCGCGCGACGGGCCCCCTGGCCACGACGACCATCGACACCACCAACCACCCGGCCCACCACACCCTCACCCACTGGGGCTGGACCCCCATCGGCCCCCTACTCCCCGAATCCCCACCCACCGCTGGGGAGCCGACCGGGGGCCGGGAGGCGTGGGGGCGGCGGTTGGGGCGGTAGGCGGGCAACAGCCGTTGCCCCGCCCCCTACAACACCCAAGGAGATCCATGCTCGCCGGTGAAGAGTTCGGGCGTCTCTTCGAGGACTTCGAGCGGACCGCGTTCCGGCTGGAGACGTTGGACGCGTACGACGTCGAGGAGGAGCAGGAGGAGATCGCGCGGTTCCTGGCCGGCGCGGACATGGGCCCGGAGTGGGCGGACAACCCCTGGGTGCGCTCGATGACCGACAAGGGCAAGCAGGTCGCGCGCGTCCACGTGCTCAGCTCGCCGCTGACGGACTACCTCAGGTACGAACTGTCCGCGTACCCCGGCAACGTCACCGCGGGCGAATCCATCGGCGTCATCGACCGGTCGGAGCTGGTGGCGCCGGAACTCCCCGACCACGACTTCTGGCTCTTCGACGACCGGGACGTCTATCGCATGCACTACACCGCGGCCGGGGCGTTCATCGGCGGCGAACTACTGCCGCCCGACGCCCTCGCCGCGTACCAGGGCCACCGCGACCGCGCGCTGGCCGCGGCCGTGCCGTTCGTGGACTACTGGGAGCGCCACCACTGACCGACTCGATGGGGACGGCCCTGCGGGCCCTGCGTCACGCCTCCGGTCGCACGGGGGACGCAGTGGCCCGTGGGGCTTTCTTCACTCCCAACGGGTGGCCGGACAGCAAGACTCACCCACCGTTCCCGAGCCCGGCCGGCTCATCGAGCGCGAACCACACCTGTTTGTGGGCCTGTTCCCGCCGGGCTGGCCAGGTAACGCCCCACTCCGCGCACAGCTCCCCCACGAGCAGCAGGCCACGGCCTCCCTGACTGTCCATCGGCACCTCGGGGTGCGGCGTGGGACGCTCGTCCCAGGCGTCGTCCCAAACGGTGACCTGCACCCGCCCGGGATGCAGCGAGACATCGAGGTAGACCAGGGGCGTGCAGGTGTGGCAGTACACGTTCGTGACTAACTCGCTCACGCATGCACGGGCATCTCCAGCGACCCTCCCGTGCCCGGTCATGACGAGCAGCGTCGAGACGAGATCGCGCATGATCCTGGGCGCGAACTCAGAGTTCGGCACGACCAGGCGGGTCGCCGTCGCTGCGGTGAGGGGCGGGGCTGCTACATGGCTCATGTCAAGGCTCCCAACGTGACGTGAGCGCCGGCCGCACCGCCGTCCATGGCCCTGGGCATCCGCGATTTATCAACAGGCGTGCAGATGACTGCACTTCGGGGCTTACCGGCGGTGCGCGGTGCTGGGAGGACCATAGCCCACCGGGATCAACATAGCTACCCTCGCGGATCCATGTTGATCCCTGTGGACTGGCGTCACTCCCCGGATGCAGACTTGCGCCATGCCACCAAGGACAGTGACGACCGCACGTCAACGTCGACTCGGCGCCGAGCTGCGCAAGATGCGGGAGGCCGCCGGCCTCAACGCCCGAGAAGCCGCAACAGCGCTCGGCATCGATTACACCAAGGTCAGCCACATAGAGACGGCGCGGACCGGCGTTGGCTCCGATCGGCTGCGCGTGCTGGCAAACAGCTACGGATGCACCGACGAAGCGTACTTGCAGGCCCTCATTTCCATGGCCACCGAGCGTGATCACGGCTGGTGGGAGGAGTACCGCGGAATGCTCCCCGCCGGATTCCTTGACCTGTCCGAACTTGAGGCGAAAGCCAAAGGCCTACGCACCTATCAGATCGCGCATCTACCGGGCCTCGCGCAGACCGAGGACTACGCACGGGCGGTTTTCAATTTCACTTTCCCTCGCCTCGAAGAGAACCACATCGACGCAAGGATCGAGCATCGGATGCGGCGAGCGCACATCCTCGACCGCAAGGGCGGGCCGCACTTCAGCGCCGTGATCCACGAGGCCGCGCTGCGGATGAAGTTCGGCGGCACGGCGACCACGAAGGCGCAGCTTGAGCACCTGCTCACGCTCTCAGAGCGGCCGAACTGCACGATCCGCATTCTCACTTTCGACGCCGGCGGCTTCGCGGGCTCAGGGCAAGCCGTTCTGTTCGCCCAAGGCGATGTCCCGCAGCTCGACACCGTTCAGATCGACTCCGCACATGGCGCAGATTTTCTCGACGCGGCAGCACAGCTCAACACTTACCGAGACCTATTGACCGAAGTGGAGTCCCGTAGCCTGGAAACCGCACAGTCGCGGGACTTCATAAGAGAAATCGCGCACAAGTTGTGAAAGGGCAGAAGATGTCAGAAAACGCATGGCAGCGGTCCTCGTTCTGCGGCGGAGGCGGCAACAACTGCATCGAAACCCTGCTACAGCCACAGGACGGCATCATCCTGATGCGCGAGAGCCAGGTTCCCGAAGCCACCATCGCCGCAACTCCGGAACAGCTCGCCGCCTTCATCCAGGGCGTCAAGGCCGGCGAGTACGACCACCTCATCTGACCAACCCCACGCCACAGCCCCCGCACCCAACGGTCCGGGGGCTGTGGCGTGTAGGCATATGCCAGTTTCCAGCGAGGTCAACATAGACGCGGAATCACTATTGCTCCCACCCGTTGCGTGACGCTACGGTTGCGGCGCGTTGCCGCTCCGCGACGAACCCCCGGCCCGTCAGGACCGCACTGCCACGTCAACTCAAGCTACTGGCCATGGAGTTGAGGGCTTCACGGGATGCCTCTGCGTACATCAGGGAGGGTCACCAACTCCGAGCGCAGAGCGGCGCCGCCCCTTGTCACCAACCCGGCGATAGGACACACCGTGACCACCATCGCGCACCCTCACGAAGCCTTCCCCCTCGCCTCCGCAGGAGCCCCCCTCCCGCACAGCAGCGAGCAGCCGAAAGCCCCACACACGCGTCCTTGGATCCTCCGCTACGCGGTAGCACCCGAGCCGCTGCAAGCCACCGTGCGCCCATCTGCCGTGTACGACGCGGCTCGTCAGATCTCCGTCGGCGTCGACACCGACGTACTGCCGTACATGGTCACGCACCGCCCCACCGTCCCGGACGGTGACGCGAAGAATCCACCGCCGCTCGACGAGGGCCCGAAGGACTGACGCCGCCATGCCCACCGTCCTCGTCATCGCCGCCCGTGACGACTGGCCGACAGACCGCGTCATCAAGGCCCTGGAGGAGCGTCAGGCCACCGTATTCCGCATGGATGCAGCGGAGTTCCCCGAAGAGGTGGGGGTCGCCGCCCGGATCGACGGGACGCACCCGTGGGACGGCAGCATGCTCAACGAGCATCACGTCCTGGCCCTCGGCGATGTCGACGCCTGCTACTACCGCGCACCCAATCCGTTCCGCTTCCCCACCGGCATGTCCGACGCCGAGCAGCGGTTCGCCGCCGCCCAGGCCCGGGCGGGGTTCGGTGGCGTACTCACCGCGCTCGAATGCCGGTGGGTCAACCACCCATCAGCCATGTCTCGGGCCGAGTACAAGCCGTACCAGCTCGCCGTGGCGCGCCAGTGCGGCCTGACCATCCCTCCGACTCTGATCACCAACCGCGCCGTAGCGGTGAAGGCCTTCGCCCGCAGTACCCCGGGGCAGGTCATCTGCAAGCCCGTCGCAAGTCCCGTACTCATCGAGGACGACCAGCTCAAGACGGTCTACACCCACGTACTGGACTCGGACGACCTGGCGGACCTGACCGGCATCGAGACCACCGCCCACCTCTTCCAGGCCTGGGTGGACAAGGCCTATGAGGTGCGGCTGACCATGGTCGGCAAGCGGGCCTTCGCGGCCGAGATCCGGTCCACCACCGAGGCCGGTCACACAGACTGGCGCAGCGACTACCGGTCACTTCGCTACCGCCCCATCGAGGTGCCCGAAGACGTGCTACGCAAGGTCCGATCCCTCATGCAGCGTCTACACCTCCGCTTCGGAGCCCTGGACTTCGTCGTCTCTCCCTCTGGCGAATGGACCTTCCTGGAGGTCAACCCCTGCGGTCAGTGGGACTGGATCCAACACGCCACCGGCCACCCCATCGCCGAATCCATCGCCGCCGACCTCCTGGGGGAAGCCGTATGACCACCCCACCCAACCCAGCCCACCCCCGCCTCGCCGCCCTAGTCGAGCTGCTTCGGCAAGCTGGGGCCATTCGGTCCGATGAGTGGGCCGAGGCGTTTGCCGTGGTGCCGCGGCACGTATTCGTTCCTCGGTGGTACGAGATGGAGACCGATGAGCGGGGGGTCGCCGTCTGGCGCGATCAACGGGTGGGGGGGCAGGCAGAGTTGGCGCAGGTGTACCGGGACGTCACCCTCGTCACCGCGCTCGACCCGAGTACGGCCGAGCAGGTTGGTGGTGGGGGTTGGACCGGTGTGCCCACCTCTTCAAGCACCCTGCCGAGCCTGATGGCCGGCATGTTGGAAGAGCTACGGGTCGCGGACGGGCAGCGGGTGTTGGAGGTGGGGACCGGGACCGGGTACAACGCGGCGCTGCTCTGTGCGCGGCTCGGTGATCGGCTCGTGCACTCCGTCGACATCGACCCGGGTCTGGTCGCCAGCGCCCGCGGACGGCTCGCAGAGCTCGGGTACGAGCCGGATCTCGTGGTCGGCGACGGGCGGGGCGGGCACCCCTCGGGCCGGCGGTTCGAGCGGATCATCGCCACCTGCTCCGTGCCCCGTCGGCTCCCGGATGCCTGGATCGAGCAGGCCGAGCCCGACGCGGTGGTCCTCGCCGACGTCGACTTCGGCATCGAGGGCGGGCTCGTACGGGTGCGCGTGGACGGGGCGAGGCATGCGCGCGGGCGGTTCGCGGAGACCTCGGGGCGCTTCATGGCCGCCCGCGGCGACGCCAGCGGCTACCCGGCGCCCGAGCCGCACGTCCCGTACGCCGCGGCTCGCGGGACGCGGCCCACCGCGGTCAGCGCGGCCGACGTCCGCGCCCACTACCCCTTCCGGCTCCTGCTCGCCCTGGAGCTGCCCGATGCCCAGCTCGCCTACCACCACACCGACGAACAGCCGCTCTCCCTCCAACTCCACGCCTCCGACGGCAGTTGGGCCCGCGCGCCGCTGAGCGGTGAGGGCGCCGAGGTCGCGTACGGCGGTGGGGGCGACCTCTGGGGGGAGGTTGAGGCCCTCTGGGAGTGGTGGTGTGCGCAGGGGCGGCCGACTCAGGAACAGTTCGGGTATGCGCAGGATGTGGGGGGTGACGTGCGCGTATGGCACCTGGGGACGGGGCGGCGGTGGGGTGTGGGTGCGTGAGTGCAGCGCGGCGGGGGGTGGGTTGGTCGCGGGGGCCGGTGCGTACGGCTCGGGGGCGGCCGTGTGGTCAGCCGTACGCACCGGGGTCGGGCCGGTCAGACGCTCCAGCCTCCGGCCGCTGCCGTCGTCTTGGCGAACTCCGTGAAGGAGCGGGGCGGGCGGCCCAGCGCACGCTGGACGCCGTCGGAGAGATAGGCGTCGGTGCCGTTCCGCAGCGGGGCGATGACGTGCGCGAAGGCTTCCGCGTCCGCGGGTGGTAGGCCCTGGGCGACGAGTTCGGCGACGTAGGCGTCGACGGTGAGCGGGGTGTAGCGGACGGTGCGGCCGGCGGCCTCCGAGATGGTGGCTACCACCTCGTGCAGGGTCAGGGCCGCGGGGCCGGAGAGTTCGTACGTCTGGCCCGCGTGCCCGTCTTCCGTCAGGGCCGCGGCCACCACCGCGGCGATGTCATCGGCGTCCACGAAGCTGGCCGCGCCGTCGCCGCCGGGCAGGCGCAGTTCACCGGTGCGGACGGCGTCGGCGAAGAAGCCCTCGCTGAAGTTCTGCGCGAACCAGCCGGGGCGGCTGATCGTCCACGCCACGCCGCTCTCGCGCACCGCCGCCTCGCTGTCCAGGATGCCGTCGAGCACGCCGGCGCTGTCCTGCGCGTAGTTCGGGTCGTCGATGCCGCGCCCGGAGGCCAGCACCAGGCGCCCTACCCCGTGCGCCACCGCCCGCTCCACGAAGGGGCGGACCAGCTTCGTACCGTCCAACTGGACGACGTAGACGGCCCGTACGCCGGCCAGGGCCGCGTCCCAGGTGGTGCGGTCGGACCAGTCGAAGGGGAATTCCCCGTGCCGCGCCGCCGCCCGCACCGGCAGGCCGCGGGCCCGCAGCCGGGCCACCACGCGGCGGCCGGACTTGCCGGTGGCGCCGGTCACGAGGATGGGGCGGTCGGCTTCGGGGGGCTGCCGGTCGGGGGCGGCTGGCTGGGCGGGGGCGCTCGCCTGGGCAGGGGCGGAGGGCACGGGCTGGTGTGGAGTGGGTTGTTCAGACATGCCCGCCAGTCAAGCCGCGGGAGGTGAGTGCATCCATAGACAGAAAGCTCCCTTTGATATTCGGGCGTCTCGATCGGTGCCTACACTGCGCGCATGGATGCCGTATCGGAGCTGTTGGCGGAGGTACGGGCGCACGGCGCCGTGTTCCGGCGGGCGGTCATGCGACCGCCGTGGGCGCTGCGGATGGCCAGCGGGGCGCCGCTGACGCTGGCCACGATGGTGCACGGCCGGGCGTGGATCGTCCCCGACGGGCAGCCGCCGGTGGCGATCGGCGTGGGGGAGGTCGCGGTCGTACGGGGCGACGCGCCGTACGTGGTCGCCGACGACCCGGCGACCGCCCCCACGCTGGTGGTGACCAGCGCTGACTACTGTTCGGGGGCGGCGGGCGAAGCACCGGGCGGCGGGTCCGGGGGCGCGCCGAGCGGTGTTCCCGGTGGCGCGCCGAGGGGCGTTCCGGACGATGGTCCCTGCGGCACTCCGGACGGCGGGGCAGGCCCCGCCGCGGACGGCACGCCAGCCGTCCTGCTCAGCGGCGCGTTCGAGCGGCGCGGTGAACTCAGCGAACGCCTGTTGCGGGCGCTGCCCCCGGTGCTGGTGGTGCCGCTGGACGACAGCCCGTACCCGACGGTGCAGACGGTGGCCGATGAGATCGGCAAGGAGCGGCCGGGGCAACAGTTGGTGCTCGACCGGATGTTGGACCTGATGTTGGTCTCGGCGCTGCGGCACTGGTTCGACAACCCGAACGCGGACGCCCCCGCCTGGTGCCGCGCCCTGGACGATCCGGTCGTCGGCCCCGCGCTGCGGCTGCTGCACGACGCGCCGGCCCGGCCGTGGACGGTGGCGGGGCTTGCGGCCGAGGTGGGTGTCTCACGGGCGGCGCTGGCCCGCAGGTTCACCGCGGCGGTCGGCGAACCCCCCATGTCCTACCTGGCGGGTTGGCGCGTGGCGCTCGCCACCGACCTGCTCAGGGAGACCGACCAGACGGTCGCCGCGATCGCCAAGAAGGTCGGATACGCCCATGCCTTCGCCCTCAGCGCGGCGTTCAAGCGCCTGCACGGCACCCGCCCCAGCGACCACCGCAGCCCCTCCCCTACGTGGCGGGCCCGGTGAGCGGAGGGAACGGGTGCGGGGCGGTGGTGTGTGGGGTGGCGTGGGTGGGTGGGTGTGCGGGCCGCGCGGAGTGGGGTGGTGGGGAACGGGCCGCGGCGGGGGCGGCGCGGCGCGGCGCGGAACAGCCTCGCAGCACGGGGCCGTGTGAAACGGGGCGGTACGGAACGGGCCCGCGGGGGCGGGACCGCGCGAAACGGGGCGAGAATTCGACTCCTTCACGTACCTTCCGAGCATCCCGAAAGTCTCGCTCACCGTTGGCCGGCGCGAACCCCATCGCATTCCGTTGCGCGCGCCACGCCCCGTACGTCCCCCCATAGGGGATCGCTCCGACCGCATATCCTGGCCATTTCCGTCCCCGCCTATTGACCGCGCACTACTTCCCCACACGATGGCCGTTTATCCGGCACGCGGAAGGAGGCGGCCGAGCACCCGGGAGACCCCTGCCAGTGCACGAGTTGGCTGGTCAGCGGCGCATCAGTGGCTCGGCGTGGCGAGTTGGGCGTACGGGGCGCGGGGGTGGTGGGATATCTTTCGCGCGGCCGAATGCACCCCGCAATTCAGCGTGCGTTCGAAGGAAGTTGTTCCGGACGGGGAATACCGACCACATGGCGAACCCGACCCGAGAACACAATCGAACCTCCTTACGACTGCGAAGAGAATGCGAGAGGGGACGCATGAACGCCAGAGTGAGTGATTCCGGATACCGCCGACCCCGGCCAGGTGAGCACGTCTACGATCCGCACACCGAACGGATCGGTGTGCTCCAATCGGTTCATGGAGTGGAAGACCTCCTGTTCGATCCCGAAGTCGAAGGAAAACGTATTGCGTTCCTGCGACCCGTTGGCGGCGGCATCGAGTGGACGGCCGACGCCGACGGCCTCCGCTTCCCGGTTCCGGACGGCGATCGGGCGCCGGCCCGGGTGACCGGGGCGCGCCCCCTGCTGGACCGGGAGTAGCGAGCGGCCGGCGCACCGGCGCGACACCGCCCCTCCCCAGCGGGGCTCCAGCCGGGCCGGGGCGGCGTGCGAGGGGCGCGGTGCACGGTGGGGAGGCCGGGCGGCAGGGGCCGAGGCGGAGAGCCGGCGCAGCGAGGAACCCGGGCGGCGAGGGGCCGGGGCGGAAGGCCCGGGCGGCAGGCCCGGGGCGGCTCCGGAATGCACTGAGGGTCCCGGCAGGCGTAGCCAGGACCCTCGACGCGTCCCCGGCCGGTGAGAGGCGACGTGTCCCCACCTGGCCGGAGAATCAACGGAGCCGATGCGTGGCGGGCGCACCCGATCCGTTGCCCGCCCTGAAAAGAACGCGGGGCCAACACGTTACGGGCCTGGCCACGCGGACCGCATCGGTCATGCGGCTGATCTCGTGCGTACCTCACCGGCGGTAGCTCCGTCGTATGTCAACCGCCGCCGGTACGAGCGAGGTTCGGCCGCTTTGCCACCCGGCGCGTCCACCCATCGGTACCGATCGATCTACGCATCCGCCAACTCCCGGCGAAAATCTCCGACTTAACGGATAGGGGTTACGGCGGGCCGTCCCGCGGATGGCGGGAACCAGACGCTCGGGGTGGCGCCGCCCCGCCCGCCGCCGTCGGGGGTCACGGACGGCTCAGCGGCGGTGAACCGGCCGTGAGCCCGCCTCACCACATGGCCGAAAACATAGGGTGCAGTGGCTCACACTATGCGCCCCCACCTTCACCACCCCGCGCCCCCAGGCAATCCCGGCATGACCGGACGCTAACGCATCTCGCCTGTGAAGGTGATCACCCTCGGCTCGGGGAACCCTTCGGGCCCTGGCCGGCGGGGCAGAGGACGTCGTCGATCAGTGCGGTCGACGCGTCTTCCTGGCGCTTGGATTCGACCAACGAGTCCAGCCGCTGGGTGGACATGGACACCACCACGCTGCGCCGGCCGTCCTCGCTCACCCCGGTGCGCGTGCGGTAGCCGATCATGTCGCCGCTCGGAATCCACACCCGTTCCCCGCAGGCCGTCGGCCGCGAGAACAGCCCGAGTCCGTACCGCGCCCCCGGCCAGATCTTCGTCACCTGTTCGCTGACCGCGACCGATCTGGTCAACTCGCGCCGCTCGGCGGCCGTCAGCAGCCGGCCGTCGAACAGGGCACGGACGAAGGTGGTCAGGTCGGCGGTGGTGGAGAGGTGGCCGCCGGAGGCGTCCGCGTCGTCCAACAAGGTGGTGTCCACCGGCCCTTCGGTGCCGGCGAACATCGTGTAACCCTTGGCGTGCGGGCGGGGCAGCCGAGGCCCGTCGGGGAAGCGGGTGTGGCGCAGGCCGAGCGGCTTGATGACGCGCCGCTCGATCTCCTCCGGCCACGGGTTGCCGGTCACCCGCTCGATGACCATGCTGAGGACGACGAAGCCGGTGTTGGCGTAGCTCCACCCCCGCCCCGGCGCGAACAGCGGCGGCTCCTTCATCGCGGCGGCCACCAACTGCTCGGCCGTACGCGGGTGGAAGCGGTTCGCGTAGTACTCGTCGCGCGTCTCCATCGGCGGGTATCCGGAGTCGCCGATGCCGCTGGTGTGCTGGAGGAGGTGGCGCAGGGTGATGGCGTTCTCGTCGTAGCCCTCGCCGGAGAGCAGCCCCGGCAGCCAGCGCCCCACACTGTCGTCGAGCGACAGTCGGCCCTCGGTCGCCAACTTCAGCATGACGGTGGCGATCAGGGCCTTGTCGGTGCTGCCGGTCCTGAAGTAGCCGTTCGGCGCGACCGGTCTGCCGGTGCGCAGGTCGGAGACCCCGCTGGTGGCGGTCTGCTGCCGGCCGTCGGGCCCGGTGGTGCGCACCTGTACGCCGGTGACGCCGGCGTCGCGGATCGCGTCCGTGTCCCGTTGGAGGTCGTGGCCCGCGTGCTGGCGGCCGGCCGTCGCGGGCGAGCCGCCGCCGGCCGCCGCCGCACTGCCGGACGCGCCCGCCGTGCCCACGGTCGCCACCAGCGCCGCCACCGCGCCACCGGCCAGCCAAAGGCGCCGCCGTGCGGTGGGGGTGCGGGACGCCGCGGCCCGTACGGGCACGGGTGCCGGTGCGGATTCGGGTGCCGGCGCGGCTGCGGAGGGTTCGGGCCGGGCTTGCGGTTCGTCATGCATGTCGTGCTCCAGGCTCGTGCCGTAAGGGAGTTGGACCCTTGATCGGGGCCGTCACCACCCTGGTGGACCTACCGGAACCCCCGCCATCCGAATGTCCCCCGCACCCGCCGTCCCGCCGCCCCCACACCGGGCCGGGGGGTGGCCGGATGGCCGGACGGCCACCTGGGGCGGATGGGCCGGTCAGCCCCGGGGCCAGGACCGCTCAGGGCGCCGGCGGCAGCCGCGGCGGCGGCGCGGACGCGGGGCACGGCGGATGCGGCGGCCGGGTCGCCGGCGGGGTCGCCGGCTCGCTCGCCGGCGGGGCGAGTTCGGCGCGTACGGGGAGCTGCGCGGGAGGTGTCGCGGGGAGCTGCGCGGCGAGGATCAGCGTCAGGTCGTCGGAGGTGCCGGCGCCCGCGTGGGCGTGCAGCAGGTCCAGGAGGCGGCCGAGCGAGGCGTCGAGGGTGGGCCCGTTGAGCGCGGCGAGCACCTCATGGTCGAGCGGGAACAGGGTGCCGTCGGCGTCGCGGGCCTCGGCGAGACCGTCGGTGTAGAGCAACAGCCGCTGATCCGGGCCGAGTTCAATGCGTTGCAGGACGGGGCGGGGCGCGAGGCCGAGCGGGGTCGAGGGGGCCGGCGACTCCAGGAGTTCCAGGTACCGGCCGGCCCGTAGCGGTGGCGGATGGCCGCAGTTGACGAGCCGCACCTCGCCTGGCGTGAAGTCGGCGAGGACCAGCGTGACGAAGTCCTCGGCCCCGAGTTCGGCGGCGATCCTGGCGTCGAGGGTGCGGGCGAGGGCGATCAGGTCGGGCTCGGCGGCTGCCGTCTGCCGGAAGGCGGCGAGCACCGCGGCGCTGAGCCGGACCGCGTCCAGGCCGTGCCCCTTGGCGTCGCCGACGATCAGCCGCGGGCCGGCCGGCAGCAGGATCGCGTCGTGCAGGTCGCCGCCGATCAGGGCGTGTTCGGTGGCCGAGCGGGTGCGCACGGCCAGCGTCAGGTCACCGATGGCCGGCGGCAGCGGGCGGGCGATCGCCTGCTGGGCGACGAGCGCGATCCGGGTCATCCCGGCCAGCGCCCGGCGCGCCTCGCGGTGCGCGCGCTGGGCCGCGGCGCAGGCGTGCTTCGTGCGCGCGTGGACCCGCTGCCGGTGGGCCAGCGCGCGCCGGGTCTGCACCAGCGCGTGCCGGGTGCTGGCGTACGCCTCACGGGTGCGGGCGTAGGCGCTCCGGGTACGGGCGTGCGCCCGGCGCATCCGGGCGTAGCCGCTGTGCGTACGGGCCTGGGCCCGCTGGGTACGGCCGCGGGCCCGCGCCATGGCCGTCGCGCAGAGCGCGCCGACGGCCACCACCAGGATCTCCACGAGGTGGTCGGCGCCCGGCGCCCCGGTCGCCACCCCGGCCCTGCCGTCCCCGGGCAGCAGCAGCGCGAGCAGGACCGCGAGCGTGCCGACCGCGGCCGTGGCCACCGCGCCCAGCCGGTACGCGGCGAGCAGCGGCCCCACGATCAGCAGGCCGCCGAGCGAGACCCCGCGGGCGAGGGCGTCGGCCAGGGCGATGGCCCCCTCGGTGAGCACTGCCGACAGCAGCCAGCCCCAGTGCGAGCGCACCGCACACCTCCGCGATGGGCCCCCGGGGAGGGGCCGGACCTAGACACCCTCGCAGACACCGGAGACACAAGTAGTCACTTTCTTACTTTCTGTGAACCCGCTACGGACAGAAGCAGCCGACACCACGCCCATTCCCCCAGAAGCCGTCAGGCCGGGGGCCGGCTGCCCTGACGGGCACGGGCTCCGCCGGCGCAGGCCCTGCCCGTAAGGAATCGGCTCGCACGGGCGCCGCCGGCACGGGCTCCGCCCGCACGAGACGGCCCACCCCATGACCCGTACCAGATCCGCGTCGTGACCCCTGCGCGGTCGGCGCCGTAGCCTGCCCCGGGGTCGGTCGGCGCCCTCGTCGGGCCGGTTCCGTGGCCGGAATGCGGGCCGCCGGGCGGAAGGTCGGCTTCCGGGCGTCCCACCCCCTTGCCGGCCCTGGCTGGCGATGCCGCATCCTTTTCCTGGCGTTGTTGGCGTCGCTGGCGCACCGCGGAAAACCCGGGGGAAATCGTGGAACGAGTGATCGACGATCGCTTCAAGCTGTTGGAGCGGCTCGGCGGTGGCGGCATGGGCCTGGTGTGGCGCGCCCGCGACCTGGCGCTCCACCGTGACGTGGCGCTCAAGGAGGTGCGCCCGCCGGACCCGGCGCTCGCCGAGTACGACCCGGAGGCGGCCAGGCTGCTGCGCGCCCGGGTGTTGCGCGAGGCGCGCGCCCTGGCCCGCGTCGACCACCCCAATGTGGTGACCATTCACCACATCGTGGACGGCGGCGACGACGCGTACCCGTGGATCGTGATGGAACTGGTCACCGGCGGCTCGCTCCAGGGCCGGCTCGACCAGGGGCCGATGACGCCGCCGGAGGCCGCCAGGCTCGGCAGCGGCATCCTGGCGGCGCTGCGCGCCACGCACGCGGTCGGCATCGAGCACCGCGACGTCAAGCCCGCCAACGTGCTGCTGCGCAAGGACGGCCGGCCGGTCCTCACCGACTTCGGCATCGCCGCCATCCGCGAATCCACCAGCCTCACGGCCACCGGATCCATCATCGGCTCCCCCGACTACATGGCCCCCGAGCGGGTCCGCGGCCGGGCCGGCGGCCCCGCGGCCGACTTCTGGTCGCTCGGCATGCTGCTGTACGTGGCCGTCGAGGGCTACCACCCGCTGCGCCGCGAGAACACCCTCGCCACCCTCGCCGCCGTGCTCAACGACGAGGTCCCGCCGCCGCGCCGGGCCGGCGTGCTCACCGAACTGCTGCGGCTGGTGCTGGTACGGGACCCGGGCGCGCGCCCGGACGTCGGCACGCTGGAGCGGATGCTGACCGCGGCCGGTGCGCAGGACGCCGCGCAGGGCGGCGCGGGCGGCGGGTCGTTCGGGCCTGCTGCCGGCGGTGCGGACGGCGCCGCGGGGGCGGCGGGCGTGGCCGCCGGGGACACGACCGAGGCGGCCGGGGAGACGGCGCCGTGGGACGGCCCGGGCGCCACGGGCACGGGCACGGGTGCTGGCACGGGCGCGGGCGCTGGCGTCGCCGCCACCGGCACCGCCACCGGTCGGGGGTCCGGGGCCGCCGGCGTCGCGGACGCCCACGGCACGCCCGGCTCGGGCGGGCGCCAATCCGGCGCGCACTCCGTGGCGGACCGGCCGGCCGGCGAACCCGCCCCCACCTCCTTCCACCTCGCCCCACCGACCCCACCGGGGCCGTACGCCGCGGGTACGCCAGCCACGTCGGGTACGGCAGGTACGGCAGGTACGGCAGGTACGGCAGGTACGGCAGGCATATCGGACGCACCGGCTGGTTCGGGAAGCGCGGGCGCCTCGGGCGCGAACGGCGCGGCCCGTAACGGCGGTTCACCGGGCGCGGCCGGTACGGGTGGCGCTGCGGGCGCGGCCGGCACCGCGCGGCCCGGCCCGGGTGCGAGCACGGGCACGGGCACGGGCACGGGCACGGGTTCCGCGGCGCCGCGGCCGGCGGCGGGTGCGGCGGCCGGTGGGCGCGCGTACGGGACGGCCGGTACGGGAGGCGCGGCCAGTACGGGGAGCACGGCCGGTACGGGAGCCGCCGGTAGTACGGGAGGCACCCGCGGCAGCGGGCGGAGTGCGGCGGCCGATGCCGGGCGGTTCCGGATCGGGGCGGGGGCCGGGGCGCCCGACCCGGCCGACGCGCGGCGCCGGGTGCGCCGGAACCGTACCTTCGCCATCGCCCTCGCGGTCTCCGGTGCCACGCTGACCGGCATCCTGCTGTGGTGGCTGCTGCCGGTGCCGGGCGACGGCGGGGGGAAGACGCCGGACCCGGGCGCGCGGCCCAGCCAGAGCGTGACGCCCACCGAGCCACAGCCCGGCACCGCGAACCAGCCGTCGGCGCCCGCCTCAGCGGACCTGCCCGAAAAGGTCGACCTGTTGACCCCGGACGGCATCCGGCAGGCCATCGACAAGCTGCGTCCCGTGATGGGCGGCAGCAAGGTCATCCAGCTCGTGGTCTATCCCGAACACATCTCGGCCGAGGCGCTGGTGAAGGGCAGCACCAAGAAGTACGACCGGTTCACCTACCGCGGCGGGGAGTCCGCCACCCGGGACGGCGCCGGCGGGACCAAGCTGGACGGGGCGACCCCGGTCGACCTGAACGGCTTCGACTGGGACGCGGTGCCCGAGCTGATGCGCACGGCGGACCGCACGCTCGGCGTCGACCAGCCCACCAGCCGCTACCTCATCGTCAGCCCCGCGTCGAAGGCGTTCAACGAGGGCCCCACCATGAGCGTCTACCTCTCCGACGCGTACGGCTCCGGCTATCTGAAGGCCAGCCCGCAGGGCAAGGTGATCTCCACGTACCCGCAGGAGGGCTGACCGGCGAGCCGGCTACGCCGGGGCACACCGCCCCGGCGCCGGCGCGCCCGTACGCCTCAACCCCGGCCCATGCCCCCCGTGTCGGGTCGGACCAGCAGCCCGCGGTCCATCGCCACCACCACCGCGTGCGTGCGGTCGCTCACGTCCAACTTGGCGAAGATGCGCAGCAGATGGGTCTTCACGGTCGCCTCGCCGATGACCAGCCGGCGGCCGATCTCGGCGTTGGACAGGCCGTCGGCCACCGCGCCCAGCACCTCCACCTCGCGGCCGGTCAGCGCGGGTTGGGCCGGCCGGCGCATCTTGGCGACCAGCCGCTGTGCCACCTGGGGCGCGAGGACCGTCTCGCCGCGGGCCGCGGACTCGATCGCGGCGACCAACTGCTCCCGCGACGCGTCCTTGAGCAGGTAGCCGACGGCGCCCGCCTCCACCGCCCGCTCGATCTCGACGTCGGTGTCGTACGTGGTGAGGATCAGCACCCGGGTGTGCGCCCCGCCGGCGATGATCCGCTCGGTCGCCGTCACGCCGTCCATCCGCGGCATCCGCAGGTCGAGCAGGGCCACATCGGGCTCCAGGGCCCGCACCTGTTCGACCGCCTCGGCGCCGTCCGCCGCCTCGCCGACGACCTCGACGCCGGGCTCCGGCGCCAACAGGGCGATCACGCCCGCCCGCATCACCGTGTGGTCGTCCACCACCAGGACCCGGACGCGCCGCCCGCCCGCGCCTCCGGCCCCCGCCTCCCCGGCTGCCCCGCCCGCCCTGGCCACCATCCCGCGCTCCCTCCCGCCAGCCGTACGCGTCACCTCTTGTACGCGTCTGCGCTTGTCCGTGTGTGCCTGTGTGCCTGTGTGCCTGTGCGTGTCAGTCGGGTGCGTCCGCTCCGTCGTACGGCTCGGCCGTGGGGACGGTCGCCAGGACGCGGGTGCCGTCGCCGAGCGAGCTGGTCACCTGGAGTTCGCCGCCGAGTTCGGCGAGCCGGCGGCGCATGCCGTCCAGGCCGAAGCCCTCGGCGGCGGCCACCACGAAGCCGCGGCCGTCGTCGGTCAGCTCAAGTTCGACCCCGTACGGATGGGGCGCGAGGACCACGCCGACCGTGGTCGCCCCGGCGTGCTTGCGGATGTTGGCCAGGGACTCCTGGGCGCAGCGCAGCAGCGCGATCCTGGACCGCTGGTCGCAGGCCACCTCCGGCAGTTCCGCCACCACCGCGAGCCCGGTGTCCTGCGCGAACCGGTCCAGGGTGCGGCGCAGCGCGTCGGCCAGCGAGCCGGGCGCGACGCTGTGCCCGGGGGCCGAACTCACCAGCGCCCGCGCCTCGGTGAGGTTCTCGCGGGCCGTCTGCTCGATGGAGCGGAGCTGCCGGGCGCTGCGCTCCGGGTCGGCGGTCAGGCCCGCGCGCGCCGCCTCCGCCAGCACGATGATCGAGGCGAAGCCCTGGGCGAGGGTGTCGTGGATGTCGCGGGCGAGGCGTTCGCGTTCGTCGGCGGCGCCCTGCCGCTGGTGCGCCTCGGCCAACCTGGCCTGCGCCTGCGCGAGTTCCGCGGCGAGCGCGTCGGCCCTGGCCCGGGTGAGGCCGATGAAGCGGTAGGCCAGCAGGCCGAGCCCGACGCCGGCCGCGTAGCCGATGAGGGTGGCGAGGAAGTTGCCGCTGAGCAGGTTGGGGCTCCAGCCCTGCGGCAACACCCCGGCCAGTGCGGTGACCAGCGCCGCGAAGCCGCTCAGCCTGATGGCGGCGCGCGGCCCGTCCGCGAAGACCCAGAACTGCGGGAGCGCCGCCACGTACAGCGCGGCGGCGCCCCCCAGCACGTACGAGACGCCCCCGACCAGCAGGCCGATGCCCATCAGCAACACACGGGCGCTGAGCACCGGGCGGCTGCGCAGCGCGAGCAGACCGCCGTAGCCCGCGGCCAGCAGGGCCAGCAGCGCGACCGCCGTCCACAGCCTGACCGGCCCGGCGTCCCGCACCGCTACGGCGACCGGGCCGAGCCCGAAGAGCAACCAGCCGATGCCGTACCAGAGGTGGAACCGCACGGTGAGGAACCAGTCGGCGGGCTGCGGCAGCGGGACCATGCTGGTCAGCCTACGGTTCCCAGGTCGTCGGTGGCCTGCTGCGGTTGGCCGCCCGGCAGCGGTCCCGCCGCGCCCTGGGACCTGCGCGCGGTGCGCGACGGCCACCAGTTGGCCTCGCCGAGCAGCAGCATCAGCGCCGGTAGCAGCAGCATCCGGATGACGAACGCGTCCAGGAGTACGGCGACCGCCAGCACGTAGCCGATCTGCTTCATCTCCATCAGGTGCAGGCCGACGAAGCTGGCGAAGACCGTCACCATGACCACGGCCGCGCTGGTCACCACGGTCGCCGAGCGGCCGATGCCCTCGATCACGGCCTGCCGGGTCGGGGTCCCGGCCAGTACCGCCTCCCTGATCCGGCTGACCACGAACACCTGGTAGTCCATGGACAGTCCGAAGAGGATCACCAGCAGGAACAGCGGCACCCGGGAGCCGATCGAGCCGGTGGACTCGTAGTCGAGCAGGCCCTCGGCCCAGGAGTGCTGGAAGGTGAGGACCAGCACGCCCACCGATGCGGCGGCCGACAGCAGGTTCAGCACCACACCCACCAGGCCGAGCACCACGGAGCGGAACGCCCACACCGTCATCGCGAACGTCACCACCAGCAGCGCCACGATGACCAGCGGCAGCTTCTCCTTCTGGTGGGTGGGGTAGTCGGCGTACCTGGCGACGTCGCCGGTGACCGCGACCTCCACGCCGGCGACCCGGCCGACGGTGGCCGGCACGTGCTCGGTACGGAGCGAGCGCAGCGAGTCCTTGGACTCGTCGGCGCTGACGTAGTGCGGGACCTGGAGTTGGAGCAGGCTGACCCGCCCGTCCTCCGAGGTGGCCAGGGAGCTCTGGCCGTTCAGCCGCGGGTCGTCCGCGACGTCGCGGGCCAGGTCGCGCAGCGCCTTCGTGACGGCGGGGGCGCGCTCCGCGTCCGCCCGCACCACCACCTGGTGCATGGCCTTGAGCTCGGGGAACGCGGCGGTCAGCCGGTCGTAGCCCTGCATGGCCGTGATGGACCTGGAGTGCGTCTCGCGGCCGAGGTCGGTGAGGTTCAGGCTGAGCGCGGGGGCGGCCAGTGCCAGCAGCGCGGCGACGGTGGCGGCGAGCGCCGCGGCCGGCCGCCTGGCCACCGCGGCCAGCACCGCGGTGGTGGTCCGGCCGGGTCCCGTCCGGCGCTGCCGGCCGGTGCGGGTGGCGGTCTTGCCGCGGGCGATCCGGCGCTGGGCGCGGCGTTCGGCGCGGGCACCGAGGAGTGCCAGCAGGGCCGGCAGGACGGTCAGCGAGCTGACCACGGCGACCAGGGTGACGACGACCGCGCCGACCGCGATCGAGGAGAAGATGACGTCGTCGACGAGGAAGAGCGTCGCGGAGGAGGCGGCGACGGCGAGGCCGGAGAGGACGACGGCCCGCCCGGAGGTGGCGGCGGCCAACTCCACCACGGCCCGCGGCGAGAGGCTGCCGCCCGCGCGGGCCCGTTCCTCGCGTTCGCGCTTGAGGTAGAAGAGCGTGTAGTCCACGCCGACGGCGAGCCCGATCAGCAGGATGACGTTGGTGCCGATGCCCGCGTCGGGGAAGGCGTGCGAGGCCAGCATCGACAGGCCGATGGAGGCGGCGATCGAGGTCAGCGCGAGGAGCAGCGGCACCAGCGCCATCGCCACCGAGGCGAACACCAACAGCAGCGTGACCAGGGTGACCGGCAGCGCGATCAGCTCCGTACGGGCCAGGTCGTCGCCGCGCAGCTTGTCCACGCCCTTGCCGATCGAGGGCGAACCGGTCTCCTCGACGCGCAGGTCGGGGTGGTGCTCCTGCACCGCCGCGGTCTGCGCGAGCAGCGGATCGACGTGCTTCTTGCCGTCGAGTTCGGGCCCTTCCATGGTGACCCGCACCCGGACCGCGGACCCGTCCGCGGCGCGCACCGGGTCCGCGACCGTGCGCACCTCGGGCAGTGCGCGCATCCGCGTCACCACCTCGCGGGCCGCCGCGTCCGCCGCGTCCCGGGCCAGCGGGCCGCTCCGTGAGGTGATCAGTACGTGTTCCACGGGCCGCTGTTGCAACCCGCCGTCGGCGGCCAATGCCTCGCCCCGGCCCGCCTCGCCGATGCGGAAGTCCTCGGACGCGGCCGGATTGCTACCGACCGCGATCCCCGCCCCCAGGCACAGCGCCACGAACACGAGCCAGCCGGCCACCGCCCGCCAGGGGTGCCCGGCGCTCCACCCCGCCATCCGAACAGAGAGATTCTTCATGGCATCGATGCTGGTCGGCGGGGGGTTGCCGGCGGCAGCAGCGACCGGTGGAACTTGGGGTCCACCGGTCGGTGGACAAAGCCCTCCCGGGCAGGGGAAGTGGGCGACGGCGGGTCGGAGTTCGGGGGCCCGGCCGGTCGTCTTCGTACGGCGTGAGGTCGAGGGTCGGGGATCGCGGGGTGTTTCGGATGCCCGGGGATCGGGGGCGCCCCGGGGTCGGGCGGGTGCGGACGCGACCCGCCACCTGATACGGACGCGGCCCGCGGCCAGAAACGACCGCGACCGCCGCCCCCGCGGTGGCGCTCCCCGCAGGCTGGCTGCTGGTGGGGCGCTCGCGCGGGGGCGGCGGTCGGGTGGAGCGGCGCGGGGCCGCTCAGGTGGGGAGTGGCCGGGGCCCGCTGGGTCGGGCCCCGACGACTGGGGGAGGGCTTAGAACTCGTCGGCGCCGTTGCGCAGCTCCGGCGTCCAGTAGCCGGTGGCCCACTTGGCCGGGTCGACGGCGATGCCCTCGGCACCGGGCGCGGTCACACTGGCCATGCCGGCGCCACCCTCCAGCGTGACGGTGAACTCCTTCACCGCCTCGGTGTTCTCCTTCCGACCGCCCTCGGAGAGGCGGACCGCGGCGTAGGCGGAGCCGCCCGGCTCCACGACGACCTGGCCGGCCGGCTTGCTCTTGGCGACGGCCGGGACGATGCCGCGGGCGTTGTCCAGGAAGTGGATCTTCGGGAAGCCGACCATCAGGCAGGGGCTGCTGGTGTGGTTCTTCGCCGTCAGGGTCAGGTGGGTGTAGGGCGGGCCGTCGACGGTGGCGGCGCTGACCGTGAGCTGCCGGGCCTGGCACGGGGCGGGGCTCTTGCTGCTGGAGCCCTTGCCGCCGGAGGTCGTGGCCTGGTCGCTGCCGCCGCTCTTGCTCGGCGTCTGGGCCTGGTCGCTGCCGCCCTGGCTGGAGCCGCCGGCGCTGCTGTTGCTGCCGCCGCCCTGGCTCTGCTCGCCGCTCTGGCCACCGGACGTGCTCTGCTGCTGGCCGCCGCTCTGCTCGGTGGAGCCCTGGCCCTTGTCGGTGCCCTGGTCCTGGCCACCGCTCTCCGCGGGGGCGCTGGCGGCCGGCGAGGCGGACTTGGTGTCCTTGGAGTCTTCCCCGTTGCAGGCGGTGAGCGCCAGGGAGAGCATCGCGGCGGTGGCGGCGGTCAGGACGGCGGTGCGGTTACGGAAGGTGCGCATGGTGTTTTTCCCCCAGAAGGAAGGTCGGAACGGTGGTTGCCCGGTCATTGGCATCCGCCCCTGACCTGCTGACATCTACGATTCTGCGGGGCGTCGCTCACGTTCCACTGCCGCACCGCTGACGTTCCGCTGACGTGCGGACTCCGCGATTCCGGGCCCCCCGCTAACGCTCCGCGATCCACACGCTGCGTAGTCAGGCGCGAGCCGTACGGGACGACGGGCCCAGGGCCCTGGGGCGTGGGCGGGCCCTGGGGCCTGGGGCCTGGGGCGGGGGCGGGGCCTGGGAGTGGCGTGCTGGGCGCCCGGCTCGCGCTGGGACCCGGGTTCTGGGTACGGGGTCCTGGGTTCGGGGGTGGGGGCTGGGTCCGGGGGTGGGTGTGTGGTGGGTGTGGGTGGGGTGGGTCGGCGCGTCGGTGGGTTAGTAGGTGGCGCCGGGTTAGTGGGTGGCCCGGTTAGCGGGTGGCCGGGTTAGCGGGCTGGCGCGCAGGCGGGTTGGTGGGGGCCGGCTCACGCCCTGCCGCGCCAGGTGCGGCGGCGGTGGACCGCCACCGCCCACCACCGCCCACTGTCGCCCGCCACCGCCCGCCACCGCCCGCCACCGTGCGCTGTCGTCCCGGCGCCCAGCCGACCTCACGCCGCCACCAAGGTGTTCTGGCCCACGTGCAGCAGCCAGCCGTCCTCCCCCTTGGTCATCACGTACAGCGGTGCGCCCTCGGTGTCGCCCGTGGGCTCGTGGTAGACCTGCCGGACCTTGACGGCGGCCACGTCGGGCCGCAGGAACTGGACGTGGACGACCCGGTAGGTGACGTCGCCGTCCCAACTCGACTGGGGCAGCACCGCGCGGGTGAACTCGGCGATCGCGTCCAGGCCGACGAGCACCTTCCCGTGCGCGGTCGTCCACAGCGCGTCGGGCCGGAACAGTGCGATGAAGCCCTCGGCGTCCTTGGCGCGCTGCGTCCGTTCGACGGCGGCCACGACCGCCTCGATCGCCCGTATCGCCTCGCTCTCCGCATCGCCCGTCGCGGCGTCGGCGCCCCCGGTTGCGGCTGTGGATACGGATACGGATACGGCTGTGGTTGCTGAAGTGGTGTCCATGCCCGGCACGCTAGGACTTCAACTTGACTTCAGGTCAAGGAACGCGGGCGGCCGGGTCGGAAACAGCCCTACCGTCAGGCGACCGATGCGGGCAGCCCCGCCCGCACCGGGGCGAGCATGTCCACCCCGTGGTCGTTCGGTGAACGCTCCATGGCGGTTCGCGCCCGCGCGGGGCCGCCCGACCGGGCCCGGTCGGACGGCCCCGCCGACCCCGGTCGGCCGCCGCCGTCCGCCCGCGCGCCCACGGCCCGCCCGGCGGATCACGGGCCCCGCCCGGCGGATCACCGCCACCCCCACGGCGACCGTCGCCGCCACCGGCCACACCCCGGCCGCCGCGTACGCCCCGCACCCCGCTCCCGCCGACGGCCCGCCCCGCACCCCGCCGCCGGCCCGTACAGGTCCCGCCCCAGCCGGCCCCAGCCCGCCGCGGCCCACCCCTCGCGACCCCGCCCACCAGCCCGTACGCACTCCCCGCGCGGCCCGTACGCCCCGTACCCGCACACCGTGCCGCCCCCGCGGGGGACGCCTGCCGGTGCCGTCCGCGCGCCGGCGCACACCGGTCCGGGCGGTGGCGGGGCGGCGCCCCGGTGGCGCGCCCGCGCTCCGCGCCCCGGTCGAGCGCGCACCCCGGGCGCCGGACCGCGGGGCCGGTGGGAGGCGCTGGTCCGGTGCCGGATGGGGCGGGTGCGGGCCGGTGGGCCAGCGCGGCGCACGCCCCACCCCCTGCTCAAACCCCCACTCTGACCTCCCCTTTCCCGGCAATTCCCGGCCCGCAGCTTCCTTGACATCCCGGATTGGTACAGGCCAATATCCGCCTGGTCTGCTCCAAGTCGCCCGGCCGTCCGATCCGTCGGCCCCACCACCCGCATCTCGGAGGTCCCCTCATGGCAAGCAGCAGCCACCCGGAACTCACCAGGCTGGCCAATACCGTGCTCCAGCCCGGGTTCGTCGGCACCACCGCGCCGGACTGGGTGCGCCGCCGCATCGCCGACGGCCTCGGGTCCGTGGTGCTCTTCGGCCGCAACATCGAGACCCCCGAGCAGGTCGCCGCGCTCACCGCCGAACTGCGCGCCGAGAACCCCGAGCTGATCGTCGCCATCGACGAGGAGGCCGGCGACGTCACCCGGCTCGACGTGCGCACCGGCGCCTCCTGGCCGGGCAACCTGGCGCTCGGCGCGATCGACGACACCGACCTGACCGAGCAGGTGGCCCGCGACATCGGCCGGGCGCTGCGCGCCATCGGCGTCTCCCTCGACTACGCGCCCAGTGCCGACGTCAACTCCAACGCGACCAACCCGGTCATCGGCGTGCGCTCGTTCGGCGCCGAGACCGACCTGGTGGCCCGGCACACCGGCGCCTGGGTGCGCGGCCTCCAGAGCGCGGGCGTCGCCGCCTGCGCCAAGCACTTCCCCGGCCACGGCGACACCAACGTCGACTCCCACCACGACCTGCCGAACTTCCTCGCCGACGCGGAGACCATCGCCCGGGTCGCGCTGCCGCCGTTCACCGCCGCCATCGAGGCCGGTGCCCGTACGGTCATGACCGCGCACATGCTCACCCCGGCCTACGACCCCGAGCTGCCCGCCACCCTCAGCCCGGCCATCATCAACAACATCCTGCGCGACCAGCTCGGCTTCACCGGCCTGGTGGTCACCGACGGCATCGAGATGGGCGCCGTATCGCGGAAGTACGGGATCACGGGCGCCACCGTCAAGGCGGTGGCCGCCGGCGCCGACGCGGTGTGTGTGGGCGGCGAGAGCGCCGAGGAGTCCACCACCGTCGACCTGGCGCAGGCCCTGGTGGACGCGGTGCTGGACGGCACGCTGCCGCAGGAGCGGCTGGCGGACGCGGCCGACCGGGTGCAGAAGTTCGCGAGCTGGTCGGCCGACCTGGCCCGGCAGGCCGACACCCTGACCGACGGTTCCGACATCGGCCTGGTCGCCGCGCGCCGCGCGGTGCGGGTGCGCCGCAAGGACGGCGCCGCCGGGCTGCCGCTGGCCGGCGCCCCGCACGTGGTCGAGCTGTCCCCGACGATGAGCCTGGCCATAGACGGCCGCACCCCCTGGGGCGTGGCCGACCCGCTGCGCGCACTGCGTCCCGACACCACGTCGGTGCGCATCACCGAGTCCGAACTCGCCGGCGCCGCCGACCTGCTCGACCGGGTCGCGCTCGGCCCGGCCAACGGGCGCGAGCTGGTCATCGTGGTCCGTGACGCGGCCCGGCACGGCTGGATGTCGCAGGCGCTCGCCGGCCTCGTCGGCCGCCGCCCGGACGCCCTCGTGGTGGAGATGGGCGTGCCGGCCGACGACCACTTCGGCGCCGCCCACCTGGCCACCTTCGGCGCCACCCGGGTCTCCGGCATCGCCGTCGCCGAGGTCCTCACCGGCGCGGTCTGAGCCCGCGGTGCGGCCCCGTGGCAACGCGCCGCGGGGCCGCCCGACGCCCGCCTTGGAACCGGCCCCACGCCCGGTTCCACGCCGGGCCCGACACCGGCCCCGCGCCCGCCCCGGTACCAGTCCCCCATCACCCCAACACCACCCCCACGCCCACCCCATCCACCCGGCAAGACACCTCGTACCAGGACAGAACAGCGCACTGTCGAAACGTCACTTCCCGGGCCGTTGGCGGGGGTTGACACTCAAAGTTGGTCTAGTCCACATTATGGGGCAGCGCGATCGGCACGGCGGGCGAGCCGACCTGGGCTCGGCGCCGCCGCACCCCGAAACCGGCCGATCGGCGCCACCGTTCCGCCGCCGGCGCGTGCCACGCCCGCGACGGACGCCGCGTACCACGAGGTTGAGGAGGCCGGCTCCAGTGCCACGGCGAACCACCAGCTCCACGACCGGCTTACGCGGCACGGTCCCCGTGTTACGGGTGGCCGGCTAGCCCCGCACCTCGCGCGAACGTCCACGGCGGACCCCAGACGCGAGGACCGCGGTGCGCGACCCAAGCGCCACGATCCCCCGCAACGGCCCGCAGCCGGCGACATCCACGCCGGCGCGACGCACGCGCGCCCCCGGCCGGGCCCGCCGTGCGCAGTGCCGCGTACGGCGTACCGGCGCCATCGACCACCGTCCTGCGCCCATCCCTCCCGTCGCCCGCCAGGCGGCCCGGGACGCGGCGCGCGCCCGACCGCCACCGGCCCCTCGCGGCCCCTGCTCGCCGCATCCCCCAGCCCGGCGCCGACACCGGTGCCGGGCGGGTGAACAGCGACGTTCCCGACCCGGTGACACCGCCGCGACCTGCCGGCCGTACGCGTCACCGGCCTCCGCCGCGCCCACGCGCGCCCCCGCCCGACCCGCGGGAGGACGCCGCGCCGGCACCGGGGGACGACGCCGCGGCTCCCGGGCACGGCCGGGCCCCGCACACCACGCATCGGAGACCTTGCATGCCCAAGCCCGCCGGACATCTCTACCGGGCCGCCTCCCAACGGCCCTACTTCAGCGCGGACGGCGACACCTACCTGGCGCAGACGCCACTGAAGGACATCGACAAGTCGCTGCCGCTGCGCGTGCTCTCCAAGGAGGACCTGGCGCACTGGCAGACGTACGGCTACGTGATCGTCAAGCAGGCCATCCCGGCCGCGTCCGCCGCCGCGCTGCTCGACTTCGCCTGGGAGTTCCAGGGCCTGGACCGGGACCGCCCGGAGACCTGGTACCCGGAGCGCACCTTCGCCACCGACCTGGAGCGCGACCTGTACGTCTACGGCTTCGTCGAGGCGTACCAGCACCAGTTGATCTGGGACAGCCGGCAGCACCAGCGGGTGTACGACGCGTTCGTCGACGTGTGGGACTGCGAAGAGCTGTGGGTGACGCTCGACCGGCTCAACCTCAACCCGCCCAACGTGGGCAACCGTTCCCGCTCGCTCATCGAACCCACCGACACCGGCTTCGACATCGAGCTGCACTGGGACGTGGACTCCACGCGCGGCGTGCTGCCGCAGCGCGTCCAGGGCATCATCGCGCTGCACGACACCAGCGCCGAACTCGGCGGCTTCCAGTGCTCGCCCGAGCTCTTCCGCCGCTTCGACCGGTGGAAGCTGGACCAGCCCGCCGACCGTGACCCGATCCGGCCGGCCGTGGACCGGGCCGAGTTCCCCGTGGTGCGGCCCGAGCTGTCCGCCGGCGACCTGCTGATCTGGAACGGGATGCTGGCGCACGGAGTGGCGCCCAACACCTCCGAGCGCGGGGTGCGCTCGGTGCAGTACCTGTCGATGATGCCCGCCATCGAGGAGCACGAGGAGCTGCGCGCCTCGCGCGTGAACTCCTGGCGCCACCTGTCCACGCCCGAGTGGAACAAGACCCTGCTCGGCGACGCCACGCGGCACGAGTCGCTGCGCTACGGCCCCGCCGAACTGACCGATCTGGGCGAGCGGCTGCTCGGCCTGACGCCCTGGAACGGCATAGCGACCGAGCGGTGAACCGGAGAGACGGAATGCGCACCATCTGCCTGACCCTCCCGACCAACCGGCCGTCCGCCCCCATGGTCACGGCCCTGTGCGAAGAGGCCGCCCACGCGGCCCGGAACTTCCCCGTCGAGGTGCACGCCCTCATCCTCGACTCGTCCGAGCCGGCCGCGTACGCCGAACACGCCCGCGCGCTGGCCGGCGTGCAGCCGGTGCCCGGCGTCGTCGTGCACCACCTCGACGAGGCGGCGCAGCGCGACTTCCTGCGCCGGGTCATCGAGCGGGCCGCCCTGCCCAAGCCCGAGCTGCTGCTCGACCTGATGCTGCCGGCCGGCGTCTCCTACGGCGCCTGCACCAACCGGGCGTTCCTCATCGCCGCGGCCCTCGGCTGCACCTCGGTGCACCGCCGCGACTCCGACAGCCGCTACCAGGAGTGGGCCGGCGGGCCCGTCTACCCCATCCACCACGAGCTGACCTCGATCGGCGTCCCGGCCAGCGCCGCGGCGCCGCGAGTGGACGAGGTGGCGCTGGACGCGGCGCTGCTTGAGCGGCCCGTGGTGCTGGTGGGCGCCTCGTTCGTGGGCGAACTCTCGGTGGACATCAGCGAGATACGCGACCTGGACGCCGAGGTCTACCAAGACGTGGTGAGCCTGTGGGCGCCCACCGACTGGAGCGCCGAGCAGAAGCGGGAGCTGGTTGCCGAGTCCTTCACCGGCGCCGGCACCGAGCCGTTCGCCGGCGACCACGCGCTGCTGACCGTCGTGGACCCGATGCGCCTGGACATGTGCAACATCAGCTTCCACCAGGTGCACGAGCGGGTGCCGCTGCCACCGGCCACCGACACCATCGGCAGCGACTACTTCCTGATGCACCTGGTGCACGACGCGGCGCTGCCGGGCGTGCTGCACAACCGGCACATCGTCAACTTCTACACCAAGGAGCGGCGCACCGACGCCGGCTTCGCCGCGTACCAACTGCGGTTCGCGAAGTTCTTCCTGTCGATGCTCTACCTGAACGCCGTGTACGCGGCGATGGCCGAGGCCGGCGGCGCCCTGCTGGACGGGGCGCACCAG
The DNA here is from genome assembly GCF_047525675.1 of Streptomyces sp. 796.1. Taxonomy (NCBI): domain Bacteria; kingdom Bacillati; phylum Actinomycetota; class Actinomycetes; order Kitasatosporales; family Streptomycetaceae; genus Streptomyces; species Streptomyces sp. 796.1. The sequence goes on from NZ_JBLIWA010000011.1 coordinate 27,502, forward strand.
GTGGACGCCGAGCGGATCAGCCAACTGGTGTGGGAGAGCACCCGGTTGGACACCGTCGAGAACGCCACCAGGCTCGACGTCCTGGACCGCTCCTACCGGCGGCTCGGCGGCAGGTACGCCGCGTTCGCCGACGCCATCGCACCGCGCCGGCAGCAGTTGCTGGACGAGGCCCGGCACGACATGGAGGACTTCGCGCGGCTCATCGACGCCTGGCAGCCACTGGTGGAAGCCAGCCGCGCCACGCCCGTCCGACCGCTGCCGCGGTAGCCAGAACCCGGGGGCACCAGCCACATGTACGTCACCACACCACTGCGCACCGCGCTGGCCGCGGCGACCGAGGACCAGATCGTCTTCGACCTCGCCGGGATAGCCGAGCGGCACGCCACGTTACGGCGGGAGCTGCCCGGCGTCGCGGTGCGCTTCGCCATGAAGTCCTGTCCGGTCGACGAGGTGCTGGCCCGGCTCGCCGGGCAGGGCGCCGGCTTCGACGCGGCGAGCCCGGCGGAGATCGTGCAGGCCATCGCGGCCGGCGCGACGCCGGACCGGATCCACTTCGGCAACACCATCAAGTCCGACCGGCACATCGCCGACGCCCACCGGCTCGGCGTCCGCGACTTCGCGACCGACAGCGTCGCGGACGTGCGGGCGCTGGCCGAGCACGCGCCCGGCGCCCGGGTCTTCTGCCGGCTGGCCACCGACGGCGAGGGGGCGCTGTGGGGGCTCAGCCGCAAGTTCGGCTGCACCCCGTCCGACGCGGTACGGGTCATGGAGGCTGCGCGCGCCGCCGGGCTCGTACCCGCCGGGCTCTCCTTCCACGTCGGCTCCCAACAGATGACGGCCGGCGCCTGGCGCGGCGCGCTCGACCGGGTCGCCGGCGTGCTGACCGTGCTCGGCCGGCGCGGCATCCACCTCGACCACGTCAACCTCGGCGGCGGGCTGCCCGCGCTGCACTGCCGGGACCGGCACGGCCGGCCGCTCGTCCCGCCGCTGGACAAGATCTTCGCCGTGATCCGCGAGGGGATGCAGCAGTTGCGGGCCGCGGCCGGCGGCCCGCTGGCGTTCCTCATCGAGCCCGGCCGCCACCTGGTCGCCGACCACGGCGCCATCCGCGCCCACGTCGCCCGGCTGACCAGCCGCGAACAACTGGGCGGCGGACGCGCCCACTGGCTCTACCTGAGCTGCGGCAAGTTCAACGGCCTGTACGAGATGGACGGGCTCCAGTACCCGCTGCTCTTCCCCACCCACGGCGCTGGCACCCGCTACGTGCCGGCCGTGGTCGCCGGCCCGACCTGCGACAGCGACGACGGCTACGACCCGGCAGGCGGCCTGGTCCGCGTCCCGGAGTCGGCCGCCTCCGGCGACCCGGTCTGGCTGCTGTCCTGCGGCGCGTACGCCACCAGCTACACCACGGTCGGCTTCAACGGCTTCGACCCGCTGCCCTACTCCTGGGTGGACGGCGAACGCTCGGGCTGGGGCGCACCGTACGCGGCGGGGGCGCCGGCTACGACGGGGGCTGCGTACCCGGCCGCGGGTGCGGGTGCGGGCGGTGCTGCGTACGCGCCGGGGGACGCCGACCCGGCGGGGCCCGGGCGCGGTGCGGACGCCGGGTACGCGGCGGGGCCCGGGGCCGGTGCGTACCCCGGGGCCGCCCTCGACGGTGAGTGGACGGCCATCGGGGGTGGTGCGCGGTGACCGCGCGCGGGGTGCGGGGGCCCGGTTCCGCGCACGGTGTTGCCCGCGCCCCGGGCACCCAGCCCACCCGCGGAGCCGGCGACAGCCCGAGCCACCCCACCCACCAGATCCGCCCCATCGCCGAGGCGGACTGGCCCGGCATCGCGGCACTTGAGTCCCGTACGTACGCGCCCCTCGGCCTGAGCGAGGGTGAGGCCGCGCTCAGGTCCCGGGCCCGGCTCTCCCCTGGCACCTGCGCGGTGCTCGACCACGCGGGGGCGCCGGCGGGCTATGTGGTGGCGCTCCCGTACCCGCCCTTCCGCTGCCCGGACCTGGCGGCGGTGGAGGGTGGGGACGGGGACGCGGCGGGGGCGGATACGGAGGCTGCGGGCACGGAGGCGGATGCGGCCCGCCGCCCGGGTCCGGCCCGCAACCTCCACCTGCACGACCTCGTCATCGCCCCCGAACACCGCGGCCGGGGGCTCGCCGCGCGGCTGCTGCGGCAGGTGTGGGCGAGCGCGCGGGCGGCCGGGTACGAGCGGATCTCGCTGGTCGCCGTCGGGGGCAGCGCCCCCTTCTGGGCCGGGCAGGGTTTTGGCCCGCGCCCGGAGGTGCCGCTGCCCGACAGCTACGGCACCGACGCCCACTACATGTCCGCGCCGGTACCGGCGAGCCGCACCCACCCCCCGGACCCCCCGCCACCGGGCCCCGGGATAGACCCGATCGACGAAGACGAAGTGGACGGATAGGCATGTTGGGTGTTCGCGACGACTTCCGCCGGGGCCTGCTGGCCATCGCGGCGCTGTTCTGCGTACTGGGCTTCCAGTACGCGACCTGGGCCGCACGGCTGCCCACCATCAAGGCGGAACTCGACCTGAGCGAGGCCGAGGTCGGGCTGTTGCTGATGGCCGCCGGCATCGGCGCCGCCGTCTCCTTCCCGCTGGTCGCGGTGTTGACCCGGCGACTGGGTTCGCGGCTGCTGGCCATCGCGTCCGGCCTGCTGCTCGGTGCGGTCCTGCTCGGCCTCGCCGCGGCGCCCAACTACCCCGTCATCCTGCTGGTGATGTGCGTGGACGGGCTGGCCGTCGGCTGCCTCAACGTCGCGATGAACGCCCAGGGCGCGGCCCTCGAATCCCGCTACGAGCGCACCGCCATGGCCAAGCTGCACGCGGTCTTCAGCGCCGGCTCGCTGATCGCCGCCCTGCTGGCCTCCGGCATGAACGTGCTGACCTCATCCCTGATCGCCCACTTCGGCGCCGGCGCGGCCCTGATCGCCCTGCTCATCGTCGTCAGCCGGCCCGGCCTGCTGCCCGACGAAAAGGCCGACGAGCAGGCCGATGAGAAGGCCGGCGAGATGGCCGGCGAGAAGCCCGCCGAAGCCCCTGCCGGGCAGCAGGGGCAGGCGACGGGCGGAGACACGCAGCCGCCCACCCGCGCGGACGAAGCCTCCGCCGACGCACCCTCGACCACCAAGCCGCGCCGCAGGCTGTCCCTCCCCGCCCAGGCCACCCTGTGGATGGGCGGCGCGATGGTCTTCGGCACCGTCACCGAGGGCGCCATGAACGACTGGTCGGCCCTCTACCTGAAGGAGGAGGCCCACGCGTCCGCGCAGGTCGCGCCGCTCGGCATCGCCGTCGTCTCGGTGATGATGGTGCTGGCCAGGGTGTTCGCCGACGGCTGGCGCGCCCGCTGGGGCGACGGCCGGGTGGTACGCGTCGGCAGCCTGCTCGCCGGCGCCGGACTCGCCGTGGCCCTGCTCGCCGGCGGCGTCGTCCCCGCGCTGCTCGGCTTCGCCTGCATGGGCCTCGGCATGGCGGCGGTCACGCCTTGCGTGTACGTGGCCGCGGCCCGCCAGGGCTCCACCGCCCTGGCCCTGGTCGCCGCGATGGGCACCACCGGCCTGCTCGCCGGCCCACCCGTCATCGGCTTCATCGCCCACGGCTCCACGCTGGTGTGGGGCATGGGCGCGGTGGCCGCATCGGCCGCCCTGGTGGCGGCCTGCGCCACCCGCATCGACTGGCCGACCCCGGAGGCCCAGGCCCCGGCAGCGGGTTCGGCCGGGGCGGCCGGGTCAGCAGGATCGGCCGAAGCCGCGGAGCCGAACGGGCCCGGCACGCCCCAGGCCCCCGACGCCCCGGCGAAGGCCGAGCAGTCCGAGAAGGCCGAGGCCCCGGCCACGTAACCCTCCCAACCCTCCCACCACATCGCACAACCGGCCCGGGCTCCGAAGGAGGAGCCCGGGCCGGCACGCGTTCCCAGGCACCTCGCGCGGCGGGAACGCCCCGTACGGCGGGACCACACACCCACGCACCCGTACGGCACACACCCACACACCCAAGCCCCCGTACAGCAGTACATCCCCCGCCACCACGGGCCCGCCGCCGCCCCCCGCACCCGGCTGGCTAGGGTGATCACTCGGCCACACCGCAGCGCAGCCCCGAGGAGGCGACCCGTGAACGCGCCCGACCCCTCGGAGATCCGGGTCCCGGTCGGCCCCGACGCCGCACGCTGGACCAGCCGCGCCGCCTCCCGCCGGGTCCTGCTCGTCGCGCACAACGTCACCGCGGCCGGCCGCCTGCTCGACGTGCTACCGCTCTTCCACGACGACTTCCGCGTCCAACTGCTCGTCACCACCCCGGGCTCCTCCGCCTTCCGCAGCGGCCTCCCCGACCTCTTCGCCGACCTGGGCCTGCCCGTACTCCCCTGGCACCAGGCCCTGGCCACCCCGGTCGACCTGGCGATATCCGCCAGCTTCGGCGGCCAACTCCCGCTGATCCAGGGCAAGTTGAGCGTCCTCTCACATGGGGTTGGATATACTAAGAAGCTGGCGAAGCCGGGAGCCGCGCGGAGCCGGGAGGCCACGTTCGGGCTCGACGCGGAGTGGCTGTTGGCGGACGGGCGCCCGTACGTCGACGGGCTCGTGCTGTCGCACCCGGAGCAGTTGGCACGGCTGCGCCGGGCCTGCCCGGCGGCCGAGGACGCGGCGGTGCTCGCCGGCGACCCCTGCTTCGACCGGATGCTGGCCGCCCGCCCGCACCGCGAGCGCTACCGCCGCGCCCTCGGCGTCCGCACCGGGCAGCGACTCCTGGTCCTGAACTCCACCTGGAACCCGGAGGGCCTGTTCGGCACCGGCGGCGGCCAGGACCTCCTGCCCGGCCTGCTCCCCCGGCTGACTGCCGAACTCCCCACCGATGACTACCGGTTGGCGGCCGTACTGCACCCCAACGTCTGGCACGGACACGGCCCCGGGCAGCTCAGGGTCTGGCTCGACCGCGCCCGCCGCAGCGGGCTGACGCTGATCGACCCGGTGCGCGCCTGGCGCCAGGCGCTACTCGCCGCCGATCTGGTACTGGGCGACTTCGGCGCGGTCAGCTACTACGCGGCGGCCCTCGGCACCCCCGTCCTGCTGGCCGCCGCCGGGCAGGAACGGCTGGACCCCGAGGCACCGCTCGCCGACTTCGTCCGCACCGCGCCCCGGCTCGACCCGCACGCCCCGCTCGGCGACCAACTGGAGCGCCTGCTGACCGAGCACCGCCCCGACCCGGCCCCCGCCGCGTTCACCACCTCGGCGCCCGGCCGCTCGGCCGCCCTGCTGCGCCGCCACTTCTACACCCTGCTCGACCTGCCCGAACCCGCCGCCCCCGCACTCCTGGAACCGCTGCCGCTGCCCCCGTACGAGCCGCCGCACCGCACCGCGCCGCTCCACGTCCGTACCGAAGTCCACGGCGACGACGCGTGGATCGTCCGCACCACCGACCACCCGTACGGGGCGACCGGCACCGCTCACCTGGCCGTGCACGAGGACACCCGGGACCCGGACGACCTGGCGTCGGCCGATGTGATCGTGCGCGAGGGCCGTGCGGACGACCCGCGGTTCGGCGGCCCGGAGGCGTGGACGGCCGAGGTCCTGGCCCGCTACCCGCACTGTGCGCTGGCCGGCTACGCGACGGGCCCCGACCGGTGCACGGCACGCAGCCGCACCCACGGCGTACTCCGCATCACCGCAGGTCAGGGCGCGGATCTCGACCCGGCTTGCTACGCATCGGCGCTACACGCCTGGCTCACGGCGGGCGGCACGCCGGGCCCGGCCGGCACCCGGCTGCGGGTGCACGCGGCCGGCGGCGTGCACCCGCTCCTCGTGCGGGCCGCTACGCCGCAGCCGCGCACTGCTCCCGCAGCCCGGCGAGGTACGCCAGGTGGGCAGTGGCCCCCTCCGGCGTGAGCAGCCGCTCGGCCGCCAGGATGTGCGCGAGCGCCCCGGCCCGGTCGCCGGCGTCGATCCGCACCTCGGCGAGGTCGGTGAGCGTACGGGCGCGGTTGTACGCCTCGCCGTCGTCCCCGGCGAAGAAGTGACGCGCCTGCTCCAACTTGGCTTCTGCTGCGTCGAGTTGACCCATGCCGCGCAGCGCCCGCCCCTGGTGGCGCTGGATCAGGGCGAGGGCGCGCCGCAGGCTGGAGCTGCCGGCGTCGTTCGGCCCGATCAGCCGGTAGATTTCCTCCGCCGCGGCGAACTGCTCGTACGCCTCCGGGTACTGCCAGCGGTAGAGCAGGTGCAGACCGAGCCCTTCCACGCACGACGCCTGGCCGAGCAGGTGCCCCGCGTCCTGCTCGCTGCGGGCCGCGGCGTCCAGCGCCCGGCGGGCCTCCTCCCACTGGCGGAGTTCGCCGAGGCAGAAGCCGAGTTGGAAGTGGAGGGCGCCGGCCATCCGGGAGTCCGCCGGCGACCCGGCCCCGGGCCGGCCGGCGAGCCGGCTGGCGATGCGCAGCCCGGGTAGCACCTGGTCCCAGTTCCCCGCCTTGAGCTGGTACGGCCACAGCGCCCGCGCCAGCCGCAGCGCGGTCCCCGTCCGGCCGTACTCGTCGGCCAGCCGGATCGCCTGCACCAGGTTCCCCGCATCGGCGCGCAGCGCGGCGAGCCCGGCCGCCTCGTCCACGTACGGGCCGCGGCCTTGGCCGAGGTCGGTGCGCCAACTCCCGGGCAGCGCGGCCCTGGCCGCGGCAAGGGCACGGTCGGCGAGCCGGTCCAGGGCGCGGGCCACGGCGACGGAGCACCCCGCGATGCCGTCCTGTGCCGCGGCTGCCTCCACCAGCGGGCCGCGCACCCCCGGCCGGAACCGGTAGCGCGCGTCGTACAGCGGCTCCAACAGGCCGGCGCCGGCCGCCTCGGCCAACATCGCACGCGCCGCGTCCTCCGCGACGTCCGCCGCGTCGGCGGCGAGCCTCGCATCGACGGCGGGCCAGTTGCCGAGCGCGACGAGCCGGCACAGCCTGGCGGTCTCCGGCCGCAGCCCGCGGCTGACCTGCCGGGCCATGGCACGCACCGGGTCGCCACCGTTCACGGCCCCGTGCGCGTCGTCCGGCGCGACCCGCACCCGGTCGAGCAGTTGCCGGGCCGCGATCTTGAGGGCCAGCGGGTTCCCGGCGCACTGCCGCAGCAGCCCCGGCAGTTCCGGCTTGGCCTCGGCCACCAGCTCGGGCCGCGCCACCCGGCGCAACAACTCCACGGCGTCCCGGTCGCGCAGCGGCTCCACCTCGATCCGTTCGGCCTCCAACCCCAGGTCCGGCCCGGTAACGACGACCAGCAGGAAGACCTCGGGGGTGGCCGGCACCAGGTGCTGCACCTGGGCGGCCGTCGTCGCGTGGTCGACCACGATCAGCGCCCGGCGGCCGGCCGTCAGCGTGCGGTAGAGCTGGACGCGGTCGGCCTCGGTGGCCGGCAGGTGCTCGGGCTCGACGCCCATGCTCAGCAGGAGTCGCTGTACGACGGCGGCCGGAGTGGGCCGGCCGTCCCCGTCGCCCTCGCGCAGATCGACGTAGAACTGGCCGTCGGGGTAGCGGCCGTGTTCCCTGGCGCCCCAGGCGAGCGCGACGGCGCTGGTGCCGATGCCGGCCGGCCCGTACAGCAGGGCGGCCCGCGGCCGGCCCGCCGCGGCCCGGCTCGCCTCCCGCGTTAACCGCTTGAGCACGGCGTCCCGGTCGGTGAAGTACCGGGTGGCGGGCGGCAGCCCGGCCCCCGGCCGCAGCACGGGCGCGCCGGGCCTGGCACCGGCCATGAACGCACCCCAGGCCCCGGCCGCACCGGCGTCGCGCAGCAGCACCGGATGGAGCTGCCCGGCCAGCGCCTGCCACCCTTCCGGGGTCGCGGGAAGGGCCGTCTCCCGTCCCAGGGTGCGCCGCACGAGCGCCCCCATGGACACGTGGAGCTGCCGCCCGAACTCGCCGGAGGCACCATTGCCCACCGCGGTGAGGAGCGCACCGAGCGCCCCCACCGTAACGATCTCCAACACGCCAGCCCCTCCGAACTCCAGCCCCGCATCGTCGGCCCACCCTCCCGACCACGCGTGCGGCCCCGGGCCCTCGCCGACTGTATCCGGGCGACCACACACGGCGGAATCCTCCCGGCCTGTTGCCCTGCCGGGCGGGGCTTGGGTGTGGGGGTTGTGCCGTCGTGGGTGGGGCCTGGTTGTGGGGGTTCGGCCGTTGTGGGTGGGGCCTGGTTGTGGGGGATGGACCGTTGTGGGTGGGGTCCGGTTGTGGGTGGGGTTGGCCCTTGCGGGCCGGGCTTGGGCGCGTGGGTTGGTCCGTTGTGGGTTGGACCCATGCGAGTCGGGTCCGGTCGAGGGTTGGCCGGTTGTGGGTTGGTCCCTACGGGCGGGCCACTGGGCGTGGCCCGCACGCAGGGGCCGGATGGGTGGGTCAGTGTCGTTGGACGACGATGCGGACGCCGTGGGCGAAGGTGATCGACCCGTCGCGTACGACCAGTGTCGTGTCATGGTCGGACCCGTTGACGCAGGTCACCCGCCGAGTGAGCTCACCCAACTCGATCAGGTCACCCACCCGGGCCTGCCGCGCATCGACGACCAGCCGCAGCGCCAACCGGGTGAGGGGCTTACTCATCCCGCACCCCGTCACCCTTCCCCCGCCTCGGCTCGGGCAGCGGCATCCCCTCGACCAACACGGGTGGCTCGACGGCGAGCAGCCGGGTGCGGAGGGCGTGGACGAGGGGCCACCCGCTCCAGGTTCTCCACAGCCGACCACTCGACTTCGACCTGGTCGCGGGGCAGGCTGGCGAAGGCGTCCTCGGCCGCGCTGCCGCCGTCGAAGACGAAGGCGATTTCCTCATCCTGCTCACCGTCGGTGGCGGGCTGCTGGTCGACCGCGAGCAGGGCGGCGGCTTGGGCCTCGGTTGCGCCCGTTCAGTCGCAGGCGAGAAAGCAACTGGTGATGGGCGACAGGTAGTCGGCATGGGGGCCGCCCAACCCTGTCAGGTCGTCTGATGTACGCACGAGAACGATGCGGTCGAGTTCAGGTTCGTTCCCTTGGTCCTGCCCGGCCGTTGCTGTTTGGCGAAAGCTTCACGCAGCGCCAATTCGGGGCAGGGTGGGGGCGAGCCAGATCAGGCCGATGGCGGTCACACCACTAGACGGGCCCGAATGACTCGCATCCAGGTCGGTCGAGGTCGACCTGAAACCGGCCTTGAGGGTTCTGATCGAATCAGCCGATGTATACGCCCTACACTCCTGCTTATGTCATATACAACATTGCGTCTGGGCAGCCTACCGCTGCGAAGGTTCACCGGAATCACCGGCGTGGCCTTCACGGTCCTACAGGTGATCGAGGTGCCGCTCTACTTCGTCCATGACGGGGCACCGCCCGACTCCAACGTGCTGACCCGCATCATGCTCAGCCTTGTCGTCCTCGTACTGCTCCTCGGCTTTGTCACCGGGCTTCGCGAGCTCGTCCGCCAGACGGACCCGGCCTGCGGCTGGGTCGCGGATCTCGCCTACGGCGCGGCACTGGCCTACATCACGATCACCTTCGTTGCCCACTCCCTACAGGCCGGAGAGGTCATCGCCGCCAACGAACCGGTCGATCCGACCATCACCGCCGAAGGCTCCTATCTGCTGTACGGCTCGATCGGTCGCATCCTCACCGCGGTGTTCCTGGTGGCCGCGGGGTATGCCGCGGTTCGCTCGGGACTGCTGTCTCAGTGGACCGCACGGTCGGCGTACGTCATCGCCCTGATCAATCTCGCATTCGTCCCGTCGCTCTATTTCGGCAACGACACCGGACAGTTCTTCAGTGCCAACGGCTGGGGCACCACGGCGACCATCGCCAGCCTCTATGCGTACTGGGTCTTCGCGGTCGGCATCGCGGTGCTCCGACACCGCAATGCCCACCACTATGCTGGGCAACCGGGATCGACCTCGGAGAATCGGCGGTAGAAGTGTCAGCGGACAAGAGCGCGGCGGCTACCTTCCGACTCCTCTGGGAAACGAAAGAGAGCGCTCGGTCCTCCCTCAGCGTCGGCGGCATCGTCGAGGCCGCCATCGCGCTGGCCGACGCCGAGGGCCTGGGTGCGGTGTCGATGCAGCGGGTCGCCGGCGAACTCGGCTACACCGCGATGGCCCTGTACCGGCACGTCCCCGGGAAGGACCAGCTGGTCGCCCTGATGGTCGACCGAGCACAGGGCAACCCCCCGGCAGAGTCGGGGGAGGATTGGCGCACCGAGATCCTGAACTGGGCCGATGCGGCCTGGGACTTCTATCTCGCCCACCCTTGGATGCTGCGCGTAGCGACCACCGGGGCCCCGATCGGTCCCAACGAGCTGGCCTGGTTCGAGGCTCTCCTGCGGCCTCTGGCACAGTCCGGCCTCGCCGCCGAAAACCTGGTCGCCACCGCCATGTTCATCTCCAGCGCCGTCCGCGACCTGGCCCGGATCGCCACCGAGATCGTCCCGTCCGGCTCCGACTACGCGAACCTTCTCGCCCAGGTCATCCAGCCCGACCAGTTCCCCACCCTCGCGTCCCTGATGACAGCAGGAGCCGTGGAAGACGACGGTGATGTCAGACCCGCCCTCGACTTCGGCCTCAATCTCGTCCTCGACGGCCTGAAGACCCACACTTCGTGACGAGCCCGCCTTAGGGGCGGCGGGCGCAAGGGTTCACCTCTGGCCCATCAGCGTCTCGGCAGGTTTGTGGGGGCGATACGCGACGTTCTCGCGTCCAGCTGGTGCAAGAGGTGCGCGAGGTGCCCTGCGAGCAGGGGACTTTGATGAGTTGGGGCACGCGGAGGGCATGCAGGCTCATCCACGGCCTTTGTGTTGAGCATGTACGTCCACGGCCTGAGCGCATGGCCGACCGACGGCCGCCTGCCGTACCCGGGGCTGCCTTCACGCGTGATCGAGGCGGCACCCCATGCGACGGTGGCGGAGGGTTCCACGGCGTGCGGGCCTCCAGGGCCGCACGGGCGGGCTTCTATGCTGCCTTGATGACTGATGTGGTGATGACGAAGTCACAGGGCGGGGCCATAGGTCGCGGTACGTACTTTGTGTTCACTCTGATGGTGATGGGGATCGGCTGGGTTATCGCGGCAGCCAACGCTGGGATCTCGTACCTCGCACTGGGCATGGACGTCATTCCGATCATCACCGGTGTCATCGGGTGCCTGATCTTCGTGGTTCTTGTGCGCTTCCTCCACTGCGCGTGGTGGCTTGCCGCCGTCTCAGTGCTACCTGCTGTATTCGTTCTGGTGGGCTCGGTTCAGTACGCACCCGAGGCCGCTCTCGATCACCGCGGCGTTCGCGAGACTGTCCGCATCTCAGACCACAGCACTGCCGGTAGCCACTCGGGACACCGCTTCACCCTGGTCGGACGTACCGGCAAGCTCAAGGAAACTCTCAACTACTCCGGTGACCACCCACAGTGGAAGGTGGGCGATCGGATCGAGGTCGTCAGCGATCCAGAGGGCGTCGTCCCCCTGGAGGCAGCCTCCGACGTCGCTCCAGATACCGAGCTCCGCACGCTCATCATGGGTGGTGCCGGGTGGACTGGCGTCGCTCTGCTGGCCGGCCGCCGCGGCTTCGTACGTCGAACCACCGGCCGGCGCCCCGCTATCGACTGAACCATTGCGCAGGTGGTCGCGGATCGCGCGGGAGAATCACACCTCACGCAATGCGACAAGCGGAACCCACCCTTCCCCGGCGGGCCGCCGGGGATTTGCCTGCCGTTGCCGGGCACCTGGTGTGCTGCCTGCTCCACCAGCACTCAGGAGCATCATGAGTCGATCTCGCATGCGTCAGTTCGGCGGGTCCCGCGCCTGGGCCAGAGGGGTCGCCGCCCTGCTCGCCCTCGCCGCGCTCGCCATCACGCCGCCCGCGGCGCACGCTGCCGCACCTGACGGCGCCGCCAAGGGCCGCCCCGGCGCGAAGCCCTACCCGCACGACCGCGAGCTGCGCCTCAACCAGATCCAGAGTGTGGGTACGCACAACAGCTACAAGCCGGGTCCGGAGCCCGGCGGGCTCCCGCCGTCGCTCCAGGAGAACCTGCCCTACCCGCTGGACCTCGTCGAGTCGAGCATCGACTACCGGCACCGGCCGATGGCCGAACAGGCCGGGCGGCTCCAGATGCGCCACATGGAACTCGACGTCAACGCCGACCCCAAGGGCGGCCGGTACGTCAACACGCCACTCCTCACCGAGGTCGGCGGCCCGGCGCGGCTGAAGGACCCCGCCTGGCGCAAGCCCGGGATGAAGGTGTTCCACCTTCCCCAGATCGACCAGCGCACCACCTGCGTCCGGTTCACCGACTGCCTGCGCCAGCTCAAGAAGTGGTCGCACCGCAACCCGGGGCACCTGCCCTTCACCGTCTTCGTCGAGATCAAGGACACGCCGCTGCTCGGCGGCCTGATGCCGACTCCGCCGCAGTGGAAGGCGTCCGACTACGACGCCCTCGACGCCGAGATCCGGTCGGTGTTCAACGACGACCAGTTGATCACCCCCGACGACGTGCAGGGCAACCACCCCACGCTGGAGTCGGCCGTGCTCGACAACGGGTGGCCGACCCTCGCGAAGTCGCGGGGCAAGTTCATGTTCGTCAACTGCAACTGCCTCGCCAACGACCGGCACCGCACCGACTACCTCCGGCCCGACGGCAGTCTGCACGACCGGGTGATGTTCCCGACCTCGAAGCCGGGCAACCCCGATGCGGCCGTCGTGCTGATGGAGGACCCGGTCAAGGACCGCGCGAAGATGCAGGAGCTGGTCCGCGCCGGCTACCTCATCCGCACCCGGACCGACGCCAACACGGCGGAGGCCCGCTCCGGTGACACCACGCGCCGCGACGCCGCCTTCGCGTCGGGAGCCCAGATCATCGACACCGACTACCCGGAGCCCGATCCGCGGATCAACCCGACGTACGGCGTCCGAGTGCCGGGAGGGACCGCCGGCCGGTGCAACCCCGTGAACGCCCCGCGCTCCTGCACAGCCCTCGACGTGGAGAACCCGGCACACCGGCACCGGGGCTCCTACCGTCCCTGACCTGAGGTGATGTGCAGGGCCCGTACTCAAGGCAACCGGCTCCAGGCGCAGACCGCCTTCGACCCGTCGTCACCCGTCACGGCCCACCACACGAGGCACCGGTTCCCCCCTGGCGGGAGCCGGTGCCTCGCAGCATCTGACGGGGCTCCCCGCCGACAGGTTCCTACCGCGCGCGGGACCAGTACCGCCTACCCGGCCGTCCCGCGCCCTCCCCCGGAGGGGGGAACCCACGCGCCGTCCGCATGTCTGCGGCGCATCACGCCCCCGAATCGTCCCCGAGCCGAGGCCCGTTCGCCCACACCCGGGCGGCTTCGAGGTTCGGAGCCGTACCCGCCGGCTCGTACGCAAACCCGTTCCACTCCTCCAACACCCTTGGCTCATCGGGCCGTACGTGCGCGGCGCCGCCCTCCGCCGGCCGGTGGCGCCGGTAGACGCCCATCGGAGCGCGGCGTCTCTTCTCGTACGCGGCGAGCGGATTGTCCGGGTCCACGCGCGGCGTCGCGCGGGAGGGCTGGTTGACGGGCCCGGGACGGGAGTGCTTGCCCATGCTTTCGATGCTCCCAGTAGCCGATCTGACATCTCCGGGCAGCTTAGACACGACCGCCACGCGCCGTACGCTCCTCGGCCCAGAAGCCTCTTCCGCTCCGCTCGCCGTGGCCTTGAGGGTCGGCTCCGTTGCCTGTGACACGGTACGGCGCGGGGCGTCGCGGGCCGAGCGGGGCCCGCGGCAGGCGTGCGAGGGCAGGCCCGGCCCCACGGGGGCCGCCGCCAGGGGAACCCCGACCCCATTCCTTTCGCCAAACCCCCCACCCACCGCGAAATCCCCGGCCCACCGAAATTCTCCCGCAATACGTTTCGCATGCGTGCCGTCGGATCTCCGGCTCCCGCCGGGCCGTGTCAGTCGGGGTGTGCCGGCCCGGTCGTATGGCGCACGCGCCGCACACAGCCGCACCCACCGGCCGACCGGAAATGCCCGGGGCGCAGCCTCGCCCCCGCCCCGGCCCCCCATTCCGTATTCGATATTCGGAACTCGGAATTCAGAGGGTCGTCCGGCGGCCCTCCCCCGGCCCGTTTCCCGCCGCCAACCGGCGGTATTCCGTGCCCAGTGCGACGAGGCTCTGGGCCAGCCCCGTGCAGTTCACCGTGGCGTAGCTGAGGACCAGGGCGGGTGGGCGGGGGGTGTCCGTGCAGGCGTAGAACGTGCCGCCGCGGACCAGGACGGAGCGGGTGCGGGCGGCGCGGACCAGGGCGGGTTCGGGGATGGTCGGGGGGAGTTCCAGATAGGTCTGGAGGCCGCTGTTGCGGCCGATGACCCGGGTGCCGGGGAGGGCGTCCGCGGCTTGGCGGCGGATGAGCTGGCGGCGGCGGTAGAACTCCGTGCGCAGCCGGCGCTGGTGGCGGTCGAGCGCGCCGGTGTCGATGAAGCGGGCGAACGCCAACTGTTCCAGGCCCGAACAGCCGATGTCCCAGCCGGCCCGTACGTACTCGATCGAGGACATCAGCTCGGACGGCGCCGCCAGCCAGCCAAGCCGTAGCGCCGGGGCGAGGGTCTTGCTGGCGCTGCCGGCGTAGATGACGCGGTCGGGGGCGAGGCTCTGGAGCGCCGGCAGCCGGTCCGTACGGTGCAGGAAGGCGCTGTCGAAGTCGTCCTCCAGGACGTAGCCGTCCACGGCGCGGGCCCAGGCGATGAGCCGTTCGCGGCGCTCCTGGCTGAGCCGGACGCCGGTGGGGAACTGGTTGCCCGGCGTGACCAGCACCGCCCGTACGCCACTGGCCTCCAGGTGGTCGACGCACAGGCCGTCCTCGTCCACCGGGATGCCGACCGGGCGCAGCCCGGAACTCGTCACGAACTCGCGCTCGGCCGGGTGGCCCGGGTCCTCCACGCCGAGCGTGTGGTGCCCGCGGTCCACCAGCACCTTGCAGACCAGCGCCAGGCCCTGTGCGAAGCCCGAGGTGACCATCAGGTTCTCCGGCGAGCTGCGCACCCCGCGGACCCGGCCGAGGTAGCCGGCGAGGACGCGGCGGGTGAGGGGGACGCCCGACGGGGGCGCGTAGCTCAGTTCGTCGGGGCCCGCGCCGCTCACCACCGCGGTGACGCAGCGCACCCACTCCTGGCGGGGGAAGTCCAGCACGTTGGAGGTGCCGGTGCGCAGGTCCCACATCGCCTCGGGGGCCGGCTCGGGGTCGGGTGGTACGAGGGTGGAGGCGGTGGACCCGGCCGGCCTGGCCCGCAGCGAGACGGTGGTGCCCGAACCGTGCCGGGTGTGCAGGTACCCCTCGGCCGTGAGCTGCTCGTACGCCTCGACCACCACACTGCGGGATACCCCCAGGTCGAGCGCGAGTTGACGGCTTGAGGGAATGCGCGTTCCGGGCCACAGAGTGCCGCTCTCAATCAAATCCCGCAGTGCGCTCCGTATCTGAAGGGCCAACGGAATACGTGATTCCCGTTCCACCGTGAGGTGCAGCAGCCACGACAAGTGGTCTTCCCCCCAGACGTCGAAGTGGTATGGCCACGCATTCTCACATCTGATGAACTCCTTTTGCACACACAATCGTCACCGGGGGGAATCTGGTGGCGAGGTGGTACGGGGGGAGCCAGGCGAGCAGGGCCCGCATGGGTAGCGGGCACCGGTGATCATCTGCGCGCCATGGGCGTCATTGTGCATTCCTCGAAACCCCTTCGGTCCGCTTGGATCAGAAAGGCTTTCGTTGTGTCTTTGCTGTCAGAGCTCAACCTGCCCGAACCCGGGGCGCCCGAGCCGCACGAGAGCTCCGGCCCCATCCGGGTGCACGTTGCCACGACCGCACTGCCATCCACCGCACCGCACCACACACGTCACACGCCTCACGCACAGCATGCTCCGCGGCCGGACGACCCACGTCCGGACGACCCGCGCCACCCGCTGCACCCGCTGCGGCTGTACGAGGCGCTGGGCGCCACCACCCGCAGCTCCGCGGACCGCTATCTCTTCGAGAGCCTGGACGGGCCGGAATCCGACCGGCACTTCGCCGCCGTCGGCTGTGATCGCCTCGCTGACCTGCACCTCTTCGCCGATCATGTGGAACTTGTCGCCTCCGGTGCGCTGCGGGACCGGCTGGCCGCCGCCCTGGATGAGGCGGCCGGGGTGCCGCGTACCGCGGGGGGCGCGGCGGGGGCCGACGCCACGGCCGCCGGGGCCGGCGTCAGCGCCTCCCCATCCGGGTCCGGGCCCGCGCACGGCGACCGGCTGTGCTGGCCGGTGCCCGACCAACCCACCGCCTGGCGCCTCGTCCGCGCCGCACAGGGTGCGTTCACGGTCAGTACCGACGTGCCCGCCGACACCTTCGCCTTCGGGTTCCTGACCACGCTCTCCTACGAGGCGGCGTGGGCCATGGAACGGCTGCCCGCCGAGCGGCGGCCGGCCGATCTGCCGCGGTGCAGCCTGACCCTGTTCCGGGACACGGTCTGGTACGACCTGCGGGGCGGAACGGTTCACCATCTCGCGGCCAGCGCCGCGGAGTTCCCCGCCGAAGCGTCTGCCGTAGCACCCGAGCCGTTATCCGCCGTGCTGGTCCGGCTCGTCGCCGAGCCGCCGAACGGTGTCGATGCCGGTCTCGGTGCCGATGCCGGTGCCGGTGCCGGTGCCGGTGTCGACGACGCGCCGCCGGCCGCCCCGCGGCCCGACTCCGTGCAGGACACCGTCGACAAGGAAACCTTCATCGCGCACGCCAAGCGGTGCCTGGGCCACATCGAGGTCGGCGACGTCTACCAGATCCAGATCGGCCACCGCATCGACGTGCGGACCGCGTTGACGCCGCTCCAGGTCTACCGCAGGCTGCGGCACCGCAACCCGTCGCCGTACATGTACCTGGCGCCGTGGGCGGGGCGGACCGTGATCGGCGCCAGTCCGGAGCTCTTCCTCCGGCTGAGCGGCGACACCCTCACCATGCGGCCCATCGCCGGCACCGTGCCCCGCTCGCCCGATGCGGCCGAGGACGCCCGCCGGGTGGCCGAACTGCGGGCCAGCGCCAAGGAACAGGCCGAACACGTGATGCTGGTCGACCTGTGCCGCAACGACATCGGGCGGGTCAGCGTGCCCGGCACGCTCGCCGTCGACACCATGATGGACGTCGAGCCCTTCGCCTCCGTACACCATCTGGTCTCGACCGTGTCCGGGCAGGTCAGGCCCGGTACGGACGTCTGGTCGGCGATCTGCGCCAGCTTCCCGGCCGGCACCATGACCGGCGCGCCCAAGCTGCGTGCGATGGAACTCATCCACGCCATCGAGGAGCAGCCGCGTGGCTGCTACGCCGGCGCCATTGGACTAGTCGACGTGCGTGGCTTCGCGGTGTTCGCGTTGTGCATCCGCACCGCCGTGTACGACGGGGAGACGTACAGCACCCAGGCGTCGGCCGGGGTGGTCGCCGACTCGGTGCCGGCCGCCGAGTGGCAGGAGACGCTGGCCAAGCTGAACGCCACCCACTGGGCCCTGACCGGTGAGGAGTTGCTGTGACGAAGGTGCTGCTCGTCGACGCGTACGACAGCTTCAGCCACATCATCGACCAGTACCTGTGCAGCCTGGGCGCCACCACCGACGTGGTCCGCTCCGGCACCCGCACGGTGGACCAACTGGTGGCGTCCGCGCCCGACGCGGTGGTGCTCGGGCCGGGCCCTGGGCACCCCGCCGACTCCGGGCACGTGGAGCTCGTGCACGCCTTCGCGGGGCGGGTGCCGCTGCTCGGGGTGTGCCTCGGGCACCAGGCGATCGGCCTCGCGTACGGGGCGCGGGTCGCCGTGGCGAAGCACCTGATGCACGGCAAGTCGAGCCCCGTCGAGCACGACGGTGCGGGCGTCTTTGCCGGCGCGGCAGGGGAGTTGAGCGTCACCCGCTACCACTCGCTGATCGTCACCGACCCGCCGCCCGAACTGGTCGTCACCGCGACCGCGCTGGACGACGGCTACGTGATGGGACTGCGGCACCGCTCGCTGCCGGTGGAGGGCGTGCAGTTCCACCCGGAGAGCGTGCTGACCGACGACGGGTTACGGCTGTTCGCGAACTTCCTGGCGGGGGCCGGGGCAGGGGCCGTCGCCGAGGCCGATGCCGGGGCTGAGGCTGGAGCCGCGCCCGTACCTGCTGGTGAGCGCGCCGCACGCTGATCGGCCGGGCGCCAAGCCCCGACACACCCTGCGCGCCCGCACACACCAAGCCCCATCACACCCTGCGCGCCCACCCACCAAGCCCCATCACACCCTGGGCCGACACACCCTGCGCGCCGTCGCGCACCAAGCCCCATCACACCTGCCCCACCACACCCGCGCCCCACCACACCCCCGCCCACCCCAAGTGGTCCACCGGAATTCCTCGGAATTGGCCACAGCCCAGGGCACCTCCGCTCCCTACCGTCAGTCGCGTCATCAGCGGTCCGATCGGCCACCGGCCGGCCGGGCCCCGCGTACCGGACCCGGGCACCGGCCCGGGGCCCGGCCCGTCACCGACCCGGAAGAAGAAGGAACACCGCCCCATGGACAGCACTGCCACCGCCACCGGCCCGCTCACCGTCGCCATCGACCCGCAGCTCACCGAGCGCGTGCCCGGCTACGTGCTCGGGCTGATCGCCGTACCGCAGGTCGAGGTCGTACGGTCCGTGCCGGCGGTGGCCGACCGGCTCACGGCCGCCGAGGACGCGCTGCACGCCGCGCAGCTCAGCAAGGCGGACGTGGCCGCGCTGCCGGCCATCGCCGCCTGGCGGGAGGCCTACCGCGCCGTGGACGTCAACCCCAACCGCTTCCCCTGCGCCGCCGAATCGGTCCTGCGCAGGGTGGCCAAGGGGGACCGGCTGCCGCGCATCAACTCCCTGGTGGACCTCTGCAACGCCATCTCGCTCGGTAGCCACCTGCCGGTGGCCGCCTGCACCGTGGACGACATCGCGGACCGGCTCGACGTGCGGCTCGCCCACGGCGACGAGACGTACCTGCCGCTGGGCGCGCCCGACGCGCCCGAGCGGCCGGAGCCCGGCGAGGTCGTCTACGCCGACCGGCAGGGCCGCGCGCACTCCCGCCGCTGGAACTGGCGGCAGGGCGCGGTGGTGGGGACGGACGTGGGGCGGCGCCGGATCGTGCTCACCGTGGAGTCCGCGCACGAGGACGGGCGCGCCGCCGTCGAGCAGGCGCTCGGCCTGCTCACCAAGGCGCTCACCGACCTCGGCGGCGCCCCGGGGCAACCGCTGGTGCTGGATCGGACCGCGTCGTTTGGGGTGCTGTTCGACACCCCGCAGGACACCCGGAAGGGCGCCCCACAGGACGCCCCGAAGGACGCGGTCGGCTGACCGCGCGCCTTGCCCCAAAGGCCGCGCCCACCCGTGTGAGGAGCCCCGCATGAACCGTTCCATCCTCGTCGTCTACCGGCCCGCCGCCGGCCGCTACACCGCCCAGTTCCGCAGCGTCGCCGGCGCCGCCGCCGAACTCGGCGTCGACACCGTCGTCCTGCTGCCGCGCGGCGAGTCCGCCCCCGAGGCCGACGAATTCCCCTGCTACTACGCCGACTTGGACGACACGGCGGCGGTGCGCGCCGCCGTCGCCGCGATCGTCGCCGAGCACCGCATCGAGCGGATCTTCCCGCTCTTCGAGGGCGACGTGCTGCCCGCCAGCCGCTGCCGCCGCGACCACGACATCCCTGGCCTCACTCCCGACCAGGCACTCAACTTCCGCGACAAGAACGTCATGCACCGCAGGGCCGAGGAGCTCGGCGTGCGGGTGGCCAGGTCCTGCCGGCCGGACACGGTGGGCGCGGTCGCCGAGTTCGCCGAGACGGCCGGCTACCCGCTGGTCATCAAGCCGTACGCGGGCTGGGCCTGCGGCAACACCTACCGGGTCGAGGACCGGGCCGAGCTCGACCGGGTCTGGTCCGAGATGGGCGACGACCGGCACGAATACCGGGTCGAGGAGTTCATCCGCGGCACCGAATACCACGTCGACTCGCTCTTCCAGGGCGGCGATCCGGTCTTCGAGCAGCTCTCGCAGTACACGTACTCGGTGCTCGACTACCGCGACGAGCCCGGCGGCACCATCTCCCGCAAGCACCACCTGACCCCGGCCGAACAGCGCATCGTGGCGCTCAACACGGTCGTGCTGCGCGGCTTCGGCCTGGACACCGGCGTGGTGCACGCCGAGTTCTTCCTGCTCGACGACGGCGAGGTGGTCTTCGGCGAGGCCGGCGCGCGGGCCGGCGGCGGCTCCATCGTGCCGGCCATCGAGGCCGGCCGCGGCATCAACCTGGCCGGCGAGTGGTGCCGCCTGGAACTCGACCCGCAGCACCGCCCGGCGGCCCGCCTCGGCCCGGAGATCGGCACCGAGTACCTGGCGTCCGGCGCGTACGGCACGATCACCGCCATCACCACGCCGGCCGAGCTCACCGCGCTGGACGCGGTCCTGGACGCGGACGTGTGGAAGGAGGTCGGCGACGTGCTGGCGCCGCCGACCCGCTCCAACGACGTGCTCGGCTGGTACGTGTGCGAGGGCAGCGACTTCGACGACGTGCGGGCCCGCTTCAAGACCGTGCGCGACTCCTTCCGCGTGACGACCGAGCAGGTCTGAGCCATGTGGTGGACGCGGTTCAAGGAACTCCCGCTCGCACTGCGGGTGTTGTTCCTGGCCTCCTTCGTCAACCGGGCCGGCATGTTCGTCTTCCCGCTGCTCGCGCTCTACCTGGTGCGCGGCAAGGGGCTCGGGCCCGGCGAGGCCGGCCTGCTCATCTCGGTGGGCAGCACCGGACTCCTGGTCGGCAGCCTGCTCAGCGGCCCGGTGTGCGACCGGCGCGGGCGGCGCACCGCACTGCTGGCCGCGCTGCTGCTGAACGCGGCCGGCTACCTGGGGCTGGCCGTCCTCGACGGGCCGCCGTGGACGTACGCGGGGCTGCTGTTCGTGGCGCTGGTCGGGATGGGCATGTTCAACCCGGCGTCCAACACCCTGGTCGCCGACCTGACCACGCCCGAACAGCGCCCCTTCGCCTACACGATCAGCTACGTCGGCAACAACCTGGGCATGGGTGTCGGGCCGCTGCTCGGCGGTGTCGCCGCGGCGTACTCGTACTCCGTGATGTTCGCCGGCAACATCGCGGCCGGCCTCGCCTGCGCCGCGATGATCGCGATCTGGGTGCCGCGGGACCGCAGGGAGGGCGGCGCGGGCCGCACCGCCGGCCGCTCCACCGGGCCGCTGGGCCACGGCCACGTGCTGCTGCTCGTACTGATCTCGTTCTGCTACGTGGTGCCGCTGATCGGCCTGGAGTACGCGCTGCCGCTGGCCGTGACGACCGTGCTGGACGACTCGGCGAGCATGGTCGGCATCGTGTACACGATCAACAGCGTGGTCGTGGTCAGCCTCGGGCTCGTGCTGGAGAAACAGCTCGGCGGGTACGGCACCAAGCTGCTGCTCCAGGTGGCCGGGGCGCTGTGGGCGGCGGGGCTCGCGGTGATCGTCTTCGCGTTCTCGCTGCCGGCCATCTTGTTGTCCACAGCGGTGTGGACGCTCGGCGAGATCATCGTCTCGGTCGTGGTGCCCACCTACATCGCGGACCACGTGAGCGAGGACCGGGTGGGCGGCTTCATGGCGCTCAACGGCTTCGTCCTCGGCCTCGCCCGACTCGCCGTCCCCGCCGGCCTCGGCGCCCTGTGGTCCGCCCACGGCCACGAGCCCGTCTTCACGGTGCTGCTGGTCACGCCGCTGGTCGGCATGGTCGGGTACGCGCTGCTGCGGATCAGGCCGCGGCCGACGGCAGACACGCCACCGAAGCCGCCCACCCCGCCCACGTCACCCACACAGGTGAGCGACGCCCTGAGTCCCGGCACCTGACCGCTCCACGGCCGCACCATCACACGCGCACGACGGTACGACGCGGGAGCGCGGCCCCGGCCTCCGTCCCCACCCGTGCCCTCGCGCGGGGCGCCCCGTCGGCAGCACGGCAAGTGCTGCCGACGGGGCCCACCGGAACCACCCGCACAGCCCGTACGCCCCGCACCACCCAGGTGCGACCAGCACCACCCGTACGCCCCGCACCACCCAAGCCGCCCCACCCGAACGATCCGCACCATCCGCACGATCCGCCCCACCCACTCACAGGAAAGTGCTCATGAACCAGACGAAGTTCCTGCTGTCCGAGGACCGCACGCCCACCACCTGGTACAACATCGTCGCCGACCTGCCGAAGCCGCTGGACCCGATGCTGCACCCGGGAACGCGGGAGCCGATCACCGCGGCCGATCTGGAGCCGCTGTTCCCGCCCGAGCTCATCGCCCAGGAGCTCACCACCGACGCCACCGTGGACATCCCCGGCGCGGTGCTCGACGTGTACCGCCAGTGGCGGCCGAGCCCGCTGGTGCGGGCCCGCCGCCTGGAGCGCGCGCTGGACACCCCGGCCCGCATCTACTTCAAGAACGAGGGCGTCAGCCCGGCCGGCAGCCACAAGCCCAACACCGCCGTCCCGCAGGCGTACTACAACAAGCGGGCCGGCGTGCAGCGGCTCACCACCGAGACCGGCGCCGGCCAGTGGGGCAGCTCGCTCGCCCTGGCCTGCCAGTACTTCGACCTCGTCTGCGAGGTCTACATGGTCAAGGTCAGCTACCAGCAGAAGCCCTACCGGCGCGGCCTGATGGAGACCTTCGGCGCCAGCGTCACGGCCAGCCCCAGCACCCTGACCGAGGCCGGCCGGGCCGCGCTCGCCGCCGACCCGGACTCCCCCGGCAGCCTGGGCCTGGCCATCTCGGAGGCGGTGGAGGCCGCGGTGGCCAGCGGCGGCAGCGCCAAGTACGCGCTGGGCTCGGTGCTCAACCACGTACTGCTGCACCAGACGATCATCGGCCAGGAGGCGCAGCTCCAGATGGAGCTGGCCGAGGACTACCCGGACGTGGTCATCGGCGCGGCCGGCGGCGGCTCGAACTTCGGCGGGCTCGCGCTGCCCTTCATCGGCGAGCAGTTGCGCGGCGGGCGCGCCGTGCAGGCCATCGCCGTCGAACCCGCCTCCTGCCCGACCCTCACCCAGGGCAGCTACGACTACGACTTCGGCGACACCGCGGGCATGACGCCGCTGACCCGGATGCACACCCTCGGGCACGACTTCGTACCGCCCAGCATCCACGCCGGCGGCCTCCGCTACCACGGCATGTCGCCGATCATCAGCGCCCTGAAGGAACTCGACTACCTCCAGGCCCGGGCCATCCCGCAGACCGCCTGTTTCGAGGCCGGGGTGACCTTCGCCCGGCACGAGGGCATCGTGCCGGCGCCGGAGTCCACACACGCCGTACGCGTCGCCATCGACGAGGCGCTGGCCTGCAAGGAGTCCGGCGAGGCGAAGAGCATCCTGTTCTCCCTCTCCGGCCACGGCCACTTCGACATGCAGGCGTACATCGACTACTTCGCAGGGAAGCTCACCGACTGATCGGCGCACGACGGGGCTGGCCACCCGGTCGGCCCCGGAACAGCCTGTGATTCAAGGGGGGTTCGTCATGCACGGAGTAGGGGGAGCACGACCGGTCATCCTCGGCATCTCGGGGTCAGAGCGGGCCGGCGGCAACACCGATCTGGCACTCGCGTACGCGGGTGACCTGGTACGGAGCCGCGGCGCCGCATTCCACACCGTCTACCTGCGGGACCACCGCATCTCGCCGTGCAGCCCGTGCGGCGACTGCAACAGCCGGCCCACGCCGTGCGCGCTCGCGGACGACATGCCCGGCATCGTGGAGAAGATGCGCCAGGCCGACGGCATCATCTACGCCGTCCCCGTCCACGGCTTCGGCCTCGCCCACCTGATGCAGATCTTCATCGAACGGGCCGGCGTCGGCTTCCTGCGCTTCGACCGCCCGCTCGCCAACAAGGTCGGCGGCATCATCGTCACAGGACGCCGCTACAGCGACGCCTCCGTACACAACCAACTCGTCGACAACCTGCTGCTCAACCGCATGATCCTGGTCGGCAGCGGGTTCCCGGCGCTGCTGCGCAACACCTCGCGCGAGCCCGGGCTCAACGACGCCGAGGGGCTGGACGCGCTGGAGCGGATGGCCCACCGCATGATCGACATGGCGCTGCTGCTGCGCGCCGCCCGCGCCGCCGGCGGCAGCCCGATCCTCCCGCTGGACGACCGCAACGAACGGGTCGAACGCGGCACGCGCGGGAGGCAGGGCGCCGCGCAGATCGAGCAGCAGCCGGTGCGGGGCGAGCAACCCACACCCACCCGGCAACCCACCCACCGGGCAATCCACTGAGCAACCCAACACCCCGCCAGCCCACCCACTCACAGAGCAACCCACTGAACAACCCACCGAGCAACCCAGGAGCGTGTCAGACATGACGACCACACCCGCCACCCTCGTCGGCATCGACTTCGACCAGATCCCCTGGGAGAAGTGGCACAAGCCCGGCGCCGACGGGCGCGTGAAGATCGCCTACACCGGTGGGCTGCGGGTCCGGCTGATGGAGCTGCCGGCCGGATTCGACGAACACGAATGGTGTGAGCGCGGACACCAGGGCTACGTGCTCCAGGGCGAGTTCACCATCCACTTCGACAACCGCTCCGTCGCCTGCCGCCCCGGCATGGGCTTCATCATCCCGGGCGACGAACGCCACCGCTCGCAGGGCTCCAACGACGAACCCACCGTCGTGTACGTGATCGACGAGGTGCCCGCGGCATGACCGGCATGGAACGCATCGAGGCCCTGCGCGGCTCCATCGACGGGCTCGACCGGCAGATCATCGAGTTGCTCGCGCAGCGCACGGCCATCGTCATGGAGCTGACCGAGCACAAGCGCGACGAGGCGACCGTCCGCTCCCCCGGCCGGGTGGAGCAGGTGATCGACAAGGTGCGGCGGATCGCGACGGAGCACGGCATGCCGCCCGGCGTCGCCGAAGGCACGTACCGCGCCCTCATCCACGAGCTGACCGAGCTCCAACTCGTCCGGCTCGCCGAGCGGAAGGCCGCGGGCCTCCTCGGCCCGGAACCGGACGCCGAACCCGCTGGCATCGAGCCCGCCGGCACCGGACCCGCCGCCGAGGCCGCGGGCACCGCGCAACCCGCCCGGGAGGGCGCGGCGTGAGGAGCCGCCTCGCGGACCTCCGCACCGCACTGGCCGGGCTGGACGCACGGCCCGGCCAGTTGGTACGGGAGCGGGAGGAGGTCCCGGCCGCGTTCGGGGTCTCCTCCCGGTACGCCCGGTGGGCCGGCACCCCGGCCCCGCCGCCCACCGGCCCCGGCCCCGCCATCCTCTTCGAACGCGTCACCCCACCCGCCGCCGGCCAGCCGCCGCGAGCCGTCCTCATCGGCCTCTACGGCACCCGCGAACGCGCCGCGGCCCTCCTCGACACCACCCCGGCCAAACTCCCGTACCGCCTGCTGGAAGCGGTGGCGGCGCCCGTACCGCCGGTCCCCGCGCCCCCGTCGGGCCCGGCCGCCCCGCGCCGCATCCGGCTCGCCCCCGACCTGACCGCACTGCCCTTCCCGGTCCTCACCGACGAGGACGCGGGACCGTACCTGACCCTCGGCGCGGTGCTCGCCACCGACCCCGAGACGGGGGTGCGCAACCTCTCCATCCACCGGATGTGCGTCCAGGGGCCCGACCTGCTCACCCTGTGGATGGTGCCGGGCCGCGACCTGGAAGCCGCCCACCAGGCGGCCCAGCGCGCCGGCCGGCCGCTGCCGGTCGCCATCCACCTGGGCCTGGCCCCCGCCGTACTGCTCGCCTCCTGCTGCCCGACCTCGCTGGTGCCGCGCGGCACGGACGAGTTGGCGGTGGCCGGTGGCCTCGCCGGCGCGCCCGTCGAGCTCGCCGACTGCCTGACCGTGGACGCGGAGTGCATCGCGCACGCCGAGTACGTCCTGGAGGGCGAGTTGCGGCCGGAGCCGGTCCCGGAGAACCCGCGCGGCCCGGCGGCGACCCCGGAGTTCCTCGGCTACCAGGGGCGGGCCCACCCCGCCCTGCCGACCGTACGGATCACCGGCATCACCGCCCGCGACGGCGCCATCCTCCAGACCTGCTCGGGCCCCGGGCACGAACAGTCGATCCTCCTCGGGTACGGCATGGAAGCCGCGGTCCTGGCCCGGCTGCGCGACCGGGGCGCGCCGATCGCGGGCGTGCACTGCCACACGGCAGGCGGCGGCCAGCTCATGGTGGTGCTCCAGTGGCGCTCGGACCGCACGGCCGCGGACGACGCGGCGATCCAGCCGGCCGCGCTCGCGGTGCTCGAAGAGTTCCGGATGGCCAAGCTGGTGGTCTCGGTCGACGACGACGTCGACCTGGAGTCGGACGCGGACCTGTGGTGGGCGATGACCACCAGGCTCCAGGCCGACCAGGACATCACGGTGCTGCCCGACCGCCCCGGCTTCCCGCTCGACCCGACCCAGTCCCCCGCCTACTCCGCCGCCCTCTCCGCCGAAGGCCACACCGCCAAGACCCACTTCGACTGCACGATCCCGCACGCCCACCGCCCCCGCTTCCGCCGCCCCCACTTCACCCACCCGCCCGCGCCCCACCCGCCCCGACAACCGCCGCCCACCCCCAGCACCCGACCCACCCGGTAACCACCCCTCACCCCTCCCGCACCGCCGCGGCCAGCAGCGCCACCCCCTCGGTGATCCGGGCGACGGACAGCGCCGCGTACCCCATCAGGAACGTCGGCTCGGCCGGCGGGCCCTGGACGAAATATCCGGAGGCGGGGTATATCCGTACGCCGCGGGCGGCGGCGCGGCGCACGATCTCCTCCTCCGACACCCCGCACGCACCGAGCAGGGAGACCAGGACGTGCAGCCCCGCCGCCTCCCCCGAGATCCGCACCTCGGCCCCGAAGTGCTCGTACAGCGCCTCCAGGAGGCGCCCCCTGCGCTGCCGGTACAGCCGCGTCATGCGGCTGATGTGGCGGGCGTACGCGCCGGTGGCGATGAAGTCGGCCAGCGCCTCCTGGGCGACCGTCGGCGTCAGCCGGTCGGTGATCCACTTGATGCCGAGGAAGGGCCGCACCAGGTGCGCCGGCAGCACCGCGTACCCGATGCGCAGCGCGGGGAAGAGCGTCTTGCTGAAGCTGCCCACGTACACCACGGTGTCCCGGTGCCGCTCGGCGGCGAGCGCGGGCAGCCGCTCCGCGGAGAAGGTGAACTCGTTGTGGTAGTCGTCCTCAAGCACCGTCGCCCCGTGCGCGTACGCCCAGGCCAGCAGCGCGCGGCGGCGCCCTTCGGAGAGGATGACGCCGGTCGGGAACTGGTGCGACGGCGTCACGTACACCAGCTTCACCCGCCCCGGATCGAGCCCCCTGGCCCGCACGCAGCCGTCGATGTCGGCCACCCGCAGTCCCTCGCCGTCCACCGGCACCGGCACCACGGAGGCGGCCGAACAGCCGAAGACCTGCCGCAACACGGTGTGGCTCGGGTCCTCGATGACCACCACGTCACCGGGCGCGACCAGCGCCCGCACCAGGATGTCCAGGGCCTGGGTGGCGCCGCCGGTCACCACCACCCGGTCCGGCGAGGCGTCCAGCGCCCGGCTGCGCCGCACCAGGGCTGCGATCTCCCGCCGCAGCGCGGGCGCCCCCTCGGCCGGCCCGTACCCGAGCGCGTCCACGTCCGCGCGCCCGTACGCGTCGTGCAGCGACTGCCGCCAGCGGGCCACCGGGAACGCCGCGAGGGCGGGCGTCCCGTGCCGGAAGTCCAACGCGGTTCCGGCCCGCCCGGCGGGCGGCGGCTCCCACGGCTGCCACAGCGCGTCGGTGCCGTCGGTGTCCCGCGGCGGCTGCGGCGCGAGGACCGGCAGTGCGACGGGCTTCCCACCCGCCCCGTCCGCCACCTGGTCCGCCCGCGCCGCCACCCGCGTGCCCGAACCACGCCGCGCGGTCAACACCCCACGCGCCCGCAGCAGTTCGTACGCCCGGGTGATCACGGTCCGCGACACGTCGAGCTGCGCGGCCAACTCCCGCGAGGCCGGCACCCCGTCCCCCGGCCGCAACTGCCCCGCCCGCACCAGCGCGGTGACCTGATCGCACACCTGCTGCTGCAAGGGGACACCGCTCCCCCGCTCCAACACGATCAACAACGCAGAAGAACCCACGGCCTCCCCCAGCCCCCACCACCCACGGAGCGGCCCCGGACGGGCCCCGGGGTGGGGGTCGAGTGTGTCACGGGGGTGTGTGCCGGGCCGGGGTCCGCCGTCGACAGCACTACGCTTCCCCCGCCTACTAGACCCTGCTCAGCAAGCGCCCTGGGCCGGAGGCCACCGCACCCCACCCCGACAGACTGCGGGTGTTGACGGCCTCGAACAGGATCGCAAGACCGATGTCCACCGCGTCCACCGGACCGTGCCAAGTGCCGCCGACGGACTTCGGAAGGTGCCAACTCGACCGCGTCATCCGCACCCGCGCCCCGTCCCGGCGCAGCTCGTGGCGGCGCCTGCGGCCGAGTTCGACGTACACGTAGTCGCGCCCCAACACCTCGATCCGCAAGGCCCGGGAGCGCCGGGTCAGCCCCCACACCCGCCGCGACAGGTTGCGAGGCCGCCCGCTACCCACAGTTCGCCGTCGGTCAGCGAGGGGCGGCCACCGTACAGCAGTCCGAAGTACGAGCACTCCGCCAGCTGCGGTCCTGCCACCGTGGCCCGCACGCTCACCCCGCTAGCCCCCACGCTGCGCTCCGTCGGGTACAGCAACTCGACGGCGCCCCAGGCACCCACCGTGCCGGACCAGGAATAGGACTGCGCCGTACGCGCGAAGTACGCACCCGACCCCGTACGCGACAGAGTGAAGGTGCCGTCCTGCTGCCCGCCGGGCGTCCCCACCTCGCTCATCGTGCGTCCCCCTCACCCCACCCACGAACCCCCCGCTCCCGCCGGGTCCTGCACCCCCGGTGCAGGGCGGCGTGCAAAGCCGCCTCCTCCTCGGCTTCGAGGCCCTCGGCGAAGGTGCGGTCGCGCAGCGAGATCATGCGGCGGGCCTCGGCGAGGAGGCGCTCGCCGTCCTGGGTGAGTTCGAGGTGGGCGCGGCGGCCCTGACCGGCGAGGTCACAGCGAACGGCGCCCTGTTCCTCCAGCATGAGAATGGTGGCGCGCATGCTCTGGGTGGTGATTCCGGCGCGGCGGGCCAGGTCGCTGTAGGAGAGTTCGGGGTTGCCCGCTATGTGGCCGAGCGCGCCCAACTGGCGTAAGGACAGGCCGATGTCGGCGAGGTCGGATTCGATCTGGCGTTGCAGGTGGTGTCCAGCGCTGATCAACAGCATCACCGTCGACCACGGCATCTCGGGCGCTGTGTTCACTGCGGCTCTCCTTGATGGCGTGCAGGACGGCTGGAATTCCCCACCAGTCTTGCAGCCAAGGGGCCATCACGTACGGAATAGCCGGATTAGCCGGATCGACGGGCTCAGCCGAATCAGCCGGATCCAGCCGATGAGACCGGTGGGGCCGGCTGCATCGGCTGGGCCTCTTGCACCGGCTCGGCCGGTCAGGCCGGCCATGTCGATCAGGCGGATTCGGCGCGTATGCCGAGCCGCCTCGCCGCCCGCTCCGCCACCTCGTCGTACGGCACCCGCTCTTCGGGCGCTATCGCCCTTACCCGGTCGGTGAGTTCGGGTCCTGCGAGTTCGGGGGTTCCGACGCCGAAGAGGGGCTGCGGCGCGTACTCCACCAGCAACTCCATCTCCCGTGCGGCGTCGTCGCCGAAGAGCGCCTGGATCAGGCGCAGCCCGATCTCGAAACTTCCGGTCGCCGGGCCCGAGGTGATCCGATTCCGGTCCTCGACGACGTTCCCGTGCGCCGGTATCGCGCCGTACGAGGCGAGGTTGTCGCGCATCTGGAAATTGGTCGTGGCACGGTAGCCCCGTAGCAGTCCGGCCGCGCCCATCAACAGCGCCCCCGCACACACGCCCGCCACCCACGTCGCCCGACTCCCCCGATCGGCGAGGAACTCAAGCACCTCTGCGTCCTCGAACACCTCGGCCGGTACGGCTCCCGCGTACAGCACGTCGAGATCGGCCGGGCATTCGGCAAAAGTCGTCGTGGCCCGGGTGGGGAAGTTCGGCATCCCCACCACCTCGTCCCGGTCCTTCCACACGAGATGCACATTCACGCCCGGCAGCAGTCCGAAGGCGGTGTGGAACCCGATGATGTCGACCGGCATATATCCGGGACACACCAGAATGGCAATCTCCACATTGCGGCGTACGGATGTCATGGTCATCCTCTCCGACGAGACTTACAGTCAAGCTAACAGTCGGACTGAAAGCCGGATAGCGACAAATTGGCCGCTATGCGAAGGGAGTTGATTCCCGCCTCTTTATCGGGCCGGTGGGACGGCCGGGGCGAAGGGAGGGGGACGAGCAGGAGGAGGGGGGCGCGGGATGGCCGGGGCGGCGCGGCCAGGGGCGGGGGGAAAGCGAACTCCGCAGGTGGGGGCGGTGGGCGGGGGCGCATTGCCCCCATGCACGGCGTACCCCCGGCGCGCGGCGGGACCGCCGGCGCACCGCCCCGAGCCCCGCACCGACCAGCGCGCCCGCGCACGGCCGGCGTACCCAAAGCGAAGCGAAACCGCCCCCAACTCCCGCCCGGGAAAACGCTCTCAGGATTCCCGGCCCGGACCTCCCAGCTCGGAAAGCCAAATTGCCGATCAAGGCATTCAGCTGTACGTCATAATCAGAAACAAGGCCCCCATCGGACTTCTGTCACCGATCAAGGGCCGCAACAAGGGCTTCCGCGGTGGCCAAGGCGTTCTCCACCGGCCGCACACCGCCATTGATGTCCGTGGCGGTGAAAACGTTCCCGGCCCCCGCGCCCCACTCCCCCGCGACGCGCTCCCCCCGCGCCACAGCCTCCCACTGAGCCGCCGTCCCCCGCGCAGCCACCCGAGCCGGAAACTCCCGAGCCCCCGCAGAAGCCGGTCGCAGTTCAGCCACCGCACCCGCCGCGGCGCAAGCCCGTACTGCGGACTCGCACGACGGACTCGCACGACGGACTCGCGCCGCGGACCCGCAGCGCGGAATCACGTCACGCCCCCACGGCGCAGATCAGCCAGCCAGCCCGGAAATAGGCCAGCCGAGCCGGAATTCAGCCCTGCCCGCTCATACCGAACCGGACAGAGCCAGACCGAGCCCATTCAAGCCGCCCGCCGTCAAGCCTTCTTCACCACACTCGACTTGAGCTGCATGGGCCCGAACCCCTCCACCTTGCAGTCGATGTCGTGGCCATCCACACCGTCCGCAATCAGCCGGATATTGCGGACCTTGGTACCGGCCTTGATGCCGGACGGGCTGCCCTTGACCTTGAGGGTCTTGACGACGGTGACCGTGTCGCCGTCGGCGAGCACATTGCCCACCGCGTCCTTGACGACCCGCTCACCGGAAGCCTCATCGGCCACGCCGGTCGAGGTCACGGACCACTCGTGGGCGCATTCGGGGCAGACCAGCAGCGCACCCATCTCGTAGGTGTAGGCGCTGGCGCACTCGGGGCAGGGGGGAAGGTTCTCGCTCACCGCGGCAGTGTAAGTGGCGAGTATCTCAATTGCGAAATTCTGCAATTCATTAGATGGTGTGCGGGTCGTGCCCGCAGCCGGTGTGCGGGCCCCGCCCACGGGCATCGCCCGCAGTCGCCGCACGGCAGCCGCCCCGGCGGTCGCCCCACGACGACCCGCACCAGCGGCTGCCGCGGCTCCCCCGGGCACGACCGCCTAGACGTACGCGACGCCCCCAGCGGGCGCCCGGGTCGGAGAGAAGGGTCGCGTGTCGGTTCCGCTGTACCAGGCCAAGGCCGAGTTCTTCCGCATGCTCGGCCATCCCGTACGGATACGGGTCCTGGAGCTGTTGCAAGACGGCCCGATGCCGGTACGGGAGCTGCTCGCGGCGATCGAAGTGGAGCCGTCGGCGCTGTCCCAGCAGCTCACGATGTTGCGCAGGTCGGGCATCGTCAGCTCGCGGCGCGACGGCTCGACCGTGGTGTACGCGCTCGCCGGCGGCGACGTCGCCGAGCTCATGCACGCCGCGCGGCGCATCCTGACCGAGCTGCTGACCGGCCAGCACGCACTGCTGGCCGAGTTGCAGGGCGGCGGGAGGGTCCCGTGCTGAGCACGGCACCCCACGGCCCACGAGCCGTGCTCGGCCGGCTCGGCGCGCTGCTGCCGACCCGCGCCGACCTCGCGGACGCCACCCGCAACCCGCGCCGCGACCTGCTCGCCGGCCTCACCGTCGCCATCGTCGCGCTGCCGCTCGCCCTCGGCTTCGGCGTCTCCTCCGGGCTCGGCGCCGAGGCGGGCCTGGCCACCGCGGTGGTCGCCGGCGCGCTCGCCGCCGTCTTCGGCGGCTCCAACCTCCAGGTGTCCGGCCCGACCGGCGCCATGACCGTCGTCCTCGTACCGATCGCCGCCGAACACGGCCCCGGCGGCGTCCTCACCGTCGGCCTGGTCGCCGGCGTCCTGCTGGTCGGGCTGGCGCTGGCCAGGGCCGGTACGTACATGCGGTACGTGCCCGCACCCGTCGTCGAGGGCTTCACGCTGGGCATCGCCGCGGTCATCGGCCTGCAACAGGTGCCGAACGCCCTCGGCGTGGACAAGCCCGAGGGCGACCAGGTGCTGGTCGTCGCCTGGCGGGCGGTCCGGGACTTCGCCGGCGGGCCGAACTGGACCGCCGTCGGCCTCGCCGTCGGCGTGGCCGCGCTGATGCTGGTCGGCTCGCACCGGCGGCCGGCCGTCCCGTTCTCCATCGTCGCGGTGATCGCGGCCACCCTCGTCGCGCAGGCGTTCCACCTGGACGCCGCACCCCCCATCGGCGACCTGCCCGCCGGCCTGCCGGCCCCCTCGCTCGGCTTCCTCGACCTGGGGGCGCTGGGCACGCTGCTGCCGTCGGCGGTCGCGGTCGCCGCGCTCGCCGCGCTGGAGTCGCTGCTGTCCGCGTCCGTCGCCGACGGCATGACCGTCGGCCAGAAGCACGACCCCGACCGGGAACTCTTCGGCCAGGGCCTGGCCAACATCGCCGCACCGCTCTTCGGCGGCGTGCCCGCCACCGGCGCCATCGCGCGCACCGCGGTCAACGTGCGGGCCGGCGCGTCCTCCCGGCTCTCCGCCCTCACGCACGCCGCCGTACTCGCCGGCATCGTCTTCGCAGCCGCCCCACTGGTCTCCCGCGTCCCGCTCGCCGCACTCGCCGGTGTCCTGCTGGCCACCGCGATCCGCATGGTCGAGGTCGGCTCGCTGCGCGCCATGACCCGGGCGACCCGCTCCGACGCCCTCGTCCTCGTCCTCACCGCCACGGCCACGCTCGCCCTGGACCTGGTGTACGCGGTGATCATCGGCCTGGCCGTGGCGGGCGTCCTCGCGCTCCGCGCCATAGCCCTCCAGGTCCGCCTGGACGAGGTGCCGCTGTCCGCCGGCGACCACACCGCCGAGGAACACGCACTGCTCGCGGAGCACATCGTCGCCTACCGCATGGACGGCCCCCTGTTCTTCGCCGCCGCACACCGCTTCCTCCTGGAGTTGCGC
This sequence comes from Streptomyces sp. 796.1, assembly GCF_047525675.1. NCBI lineage: Bacteria > Bacillati > Actinomycetota > Actinomycetes > Kitasatosporales > Streptomycetaceae > Streptomyces > Streptomyces sp. 796.1. The sequence continues at coordinate 60,948 of NZ_JBLIWA010000011.1, forward strand.
GAGGTCAGCGACGTACGCGTGGTGATCTTGCGCATGTCCCGGGTGACCACCATCGACGCGACCGGCGCCCTGGTGCTCAAGGACGCGGTGGAGAAGCTCAACCGCCGCGGCGTCACGGTCCTCACCAGCGGAATCCGCCCCGAACACCGCCACGTCCTGACCTCGGTCGGCACCCTCCCGCTCCTTCGCTCCGACGGCCACGAGTACGCGACGACACCGGAAGCGGTACGCGGCGCGCGTGCGCTGCTGGCCCGTACGGGGGTGCTGCCCGGGGCGGCGGAGGGCGCGAACGGGGCGGCCGGGGTCGATGGTGGGGAAGGGATGAGTGGGATCGACGGGGTGGCCGCCGGGGTGGCCAAGGCGGATGGGGCGGGGTCGGGTGGGGCAGCCGACGGAGGTACCTCCGGAGGGGGTGCTTCCGGTGGGGGTACTTCCGGTGGGGGTACTTCCGGTGGGGGTGCTTCCGGTGGGGGTGCTTCCGCTAGGAGTGCTTCCGGTGGGGCCGGGCCCGGCTGCCGGCCGTAATTCCGGGCGCGAACGTCAACCCGGCGCCCGCCCCGGCGCCCGGGCACACCGCCGGCGCCGGTGACGGCGCCGAATCCGTACGCGAGAATGCCGCGCACTGCCCGGCCCGTACACAGCACAGAGACAGGGAGCTGACCACAGCATGACCATCGAATGGCGCTACCGCAGCGAACGGCACCTGGGCCTGCTCTCCGTCGCCGGCTATCTGGGGCCGCACGCCGCCCACCGCTTCACCGGCGCGATCGGCTGGGCCCTGGCCCGCGGCACCGGCCCGATCATCGTCGACCTGACCGAACTGCGCGGCTGGTCGGCGGAGGGCCAACTGGCCATCGTCACCGCGGCCCACCAACTGTCCCTGGCCGGCCGCACCCTGGCCCTCGCCGCCATCCCCGCCGACGGCTCACTGGTCCCGCACCCCGATGCCCCCACCATCCCCGTCCACCCCGACCTCCCCACGGCCATCACCGCCCACGCCCCCAGCCCCACCGCAGACGAACAGGCCCGGGAGTGGCGAACGGCGGGGTGGGAGGGGGAGTAGCAGTAGGGGGCGACGACGGTCGGCGCGGCGGGCGGGGCGGGGCGGCGGGGTCGCGGCAAGGGTGGGGCTCCCTCCCCCAGCCCCGGGCCGCAGCTCAGCGCGGGCCGCCAGGCCCCGACCCAGCCCGGCGTGCCCAGACCAGCGTGCCGGGCGCACCCGTGCCGAAACCACCGCCGGTCCATACGATCCCCTGTATGAGCGATGACGTGCGCAACGTGCTGCTGGGTCTGGTGGCTTCGGGGATCAGCGCCGCGCTGGGCTGGTTCGTGCGCACGTACACCCTCAAACGCGCCTTCCGCAGCAAACTGCGGTTCTTCGGCCTGCGCCCCGGCGAGGAAAGCCTGCTCATCGTGAACGGCAAGGCGGGCCAAGCCAGTTGGACGGTCGCACGGCAGGACGTCTTCGCCCTGCTCGAACTCTCGATGCTGATCAAGGCGTGCAGGTCGGAAGCGAAGATCGTGCCGCACGACGCGCCAGGAACCGGCCTCGGGCAGATCACCGAATTCTGCATCGGCGGCCCGATATCGAACGACCGCATGGCCGCGCACCTGCGCAACCTCCTCCCCGGATTCACCATGGACGTCGAGACGGAATCGGGGCCGCAGTGCGGCGCGTTCACCGTCGGCGGCGAGGTGTACCGCATGGAGCCGGGCCACGTGGAACACGTACTCCTCGCCCGCCTGCGCGCACACGAGGGCGCCCGCCCGATCTTCCTCATCTGCGGCCAACGCGCCATTGCGAACTTCGCCGCCGCACGCTACTTGAACCGCCACCACGCAGACCTGGCGCAGGTCCACGGTGAGCAACCCTTCTGCCTGTTGCTCAAGGTCGTCGACTCCGAGGCGTACGGCGCCGAGGTCGTCCAACTCGTCACGGACGTCACGCAAGCCGCCCTGTCACCACGCCCACCACAGCCCGCGCTTCAGGAGTAAGGAGACGAGGGGCTGGGTGGGGGCTGAGCGGGTGGGTGGAGAGCAGGTAGAGAAGAGGGATCAAACGCGTTTCTTACGCTCCTTGACCGCCGCCCGGCGGGCCTCTTCCTGCTCCCACAACGCCTTCAACTCAAGGGTCCGCTCATCGAGTTGGATCGGCGTGTTCTCTTCCTCGTCCTCGTCCTTCCACAGCCCCTGGTCCTTGAGCTGCTGGTTCTGCACCTCCAGCGGAACCTGCGACTCGAAGTCGCTGGGCCGCGGGCCCTCCGGCCCGTCGGGGCCGATCCGCATCAGCCGCTCGACCCGGGTGATGCGGAACCGACGACCGTCCACGCACACGCTGTTGCTGCGCTTCTCATCGAGCACATCGGCGGCGCGCGCGTACTCCGCCCGCTTCTCCTCGGACAACTTCATCGTGAACGGCGCCATCACCCGCAGCCACGACGCCAACCCGTCCCTGGCCCCCTGCGGCGTACCGTCCGACGACCCGGGGTTCTGCGCCTTCCACACCCCGCCGACCCGCTCGGACACCATGAACACCGCGGGCAGCAGCACACCCCCCGGATGCCGCACCACCGCCTCCCTGGCGTCCCGCCCCATCTCGGGCGGCATCCCGGGCGTGGGCGCGCCGATGAACTGCGCGAGATCCAGCTTCAGCAGCCCGTCGGACATCCCCGTCGCGACGTACGGGTCGACGACGAACCCCTTGGTACGCGACCGCAACCGGTGCGACTCCCCCACCTCGCCCGGGTCCGGGTCGGAGGGGCGCGGCGGCTCGGGCCCGCTCCTGCCCATACGAATGAACTTCGACGCACGCACGATGCGGAACCGCTCCCCGCACACCACGATCTCGTCGACGACCTCGCGATCCATCCGCAACGCAGCCGCCATCCACTCCGCCTGCGCGGTCATGTCCCCGGCGTCCTCAGCCCCCTTGGCCCGCCGCCGGAAGTGGCTCCCCAGGGAGTCCCTGGTCGCCTGCGGCTCGCTGGTCCCGAACTCGCACAACTCCCAACCGCCGGTCTCGCACTCTCTCGCATAGAAGAACTCGGGCATCCCGACCCCCATGAGCTCGGGGTACAACTCCCGCGCCGTCCACGCCTCCTGGTTGGCCAGCGCTGCGACGGGCCCTTCCTGCGCGGTGATCCGGAACGTGAGATAGGCGGGCACCTGGTCTTCGTAACCGTTCATGTACTCAATGTGCCCGAACCCGCAACGCCCCCGCCGGCAATCCGAGGAATCCCCCTCTCCCGTGCAAGCGCCCCGTCCCACCAACACCCCCACCCCCCACTGCAACAACCCCCACACCCCACTCACACGCCCCCTCACGCCCCCGACCATGCAGCCCCCAGGCCCCCCAGGACCACAACAGAGACCGCAGACAGCCACCCGGAGCGCGCCCGCCACCGGCACCGCCTCCACCAACGCCAAAACCCCAGGTCAGAAGTTTCTCTGACCTGGGGTTTCACGGAGCCGCCTTCGGGATTCGAACCCGAGACCTACGCATTACGAGTGCGTTGCTCTGGCCAACTGAGCTAAGGCGGCATGCTGTGGGCGCCTGATTGGCGGTGACAGCGGAGCCAAGTTTACACAGTTTCGCGGGGTGCTCTGTACGAGGTTGTTCCTGGGGTGTTTGCGCAGGTCAGTGGGGTGGGTGGGGGGTGGAGGGGGTTAGGAGCAGCGCTTGGCGGGGGTGGGTGGGTGGCCTGTGAGGAGGTACGTGTTGATCGTGGTGTCGATGCAGGTGCTGCCGCGTCCGTACGCCGTGTGGCCGTCGCCCTCGTACGTCAGCAGGTGGCCCGAGGAGAGCTGGGCCGCCAGCGCGCGGGCCCAGCGGTAGGGGGTGGCGGGGTCGCGGGTGGTGCCGACGACCAGGATGGGGGGTGCGCCCGCGGCTTCGATGCGGTGTGGGCCGCCGGTCGCCTCCACCGGCCAGTACGTGCAGCTCAGGGCCGCCCAGGCCAGGCCGCCGCCGAAGAGCGGCGACGCCTTCTCGAAGGCGGGCAGTGCCCTTGTGACGTCGGCCGGGCGGCGGAAGGACGGCGGTAGGTCGAGGCAGTTCACGGCCTGGTTCGCGGCCATCAGGTTGCTGTACGTACCGTCCGCCGACCGCTCGTAGTACGCGTCCGCGAGTTGCAGCAGCCCCGTGCCGTCGCCCTTCCCCGCCGCCGCGAGCCCGGTGCGCAGCAGGGGCCAGGCGCCCTCGTCGTACATCGCCGAGAGCACCCCGGTGGTGGCCAGCGACTCCGTCAGCGTGCGGCGTTCGCGCGTGGGCAGCGGCCTGGCGTCGATGCGCTGGAACAGTTCGGCGAGGCGGCGTACGGCCGTGGCCCGGTCGCGGGTTCCCAGCGGGCAGCCCGCCCGCCGTACGCAGTCCGCCAGGAACGCCGTGACCGCCGTCTCGAAGCCGCCCGTCTGGTCCAGGTTCATCTGCCTGGCGGTCAGCGTCGGGTCCATCGCGCCGTCCAGGACCAGGCGCCCGACGCGGGTCGGGAACAGCCCGGCGTAGGTGGCGCCGAGGAACGTGCCGTACGACGCGCCCACGTACGTCAGCCTGCGGTCGCCGAGCGCCGCGCGCAGCACGTCCATGTCGCGCGCCGCCTCGACCGTCGACATGTGCCCGAGCAGCCGCCCGGAACGGCGCTGGCAACCGCGGGCGTGTTCCTGGTACGAGCGGACCAGGCGGTGGCGTTCCGTGGCGTCGTCCGGGGTCTGGTCGACCCGTACGTAGGCGTCCATGTCGCGGCCGGGCAGGCAGGTCACCGGTTCGCTGCGGGCCACGCCGCGTGGGTCGACGGCCACCATGTCGTACCGCGCTCGCACCGGTGCGGGGTAGCCGAGCGCCGCGTACGCCTGGAGGTAGCCGACCGCCGAACCGCCCGGTCCACCCGGGTTGACCAGCAGCGATCCCAACCGCTTGGCCTTGTCCGTGGCTCGCTTGCGGGAGACGCTGAGGCGGACGTCGCCGCCGCCCGCGTCCGGGTGCGCGTAGTCGAGCGGCACGAGCAGGGTGGTGCATTCGAAGTCTGCGGGTTGGGCGGGGGCGGCTGGAGCGGCTGGCGTGTTCGGCTCGGCCGGGGGTGTCGCCGAGGAGCCTGCGGGTTTCCGCGCGCCCGACTCGCCCGGTGTTCCCGATGCGCCCGGCGCTCCTGCTGTTTCGGCCGGTCCGGCCGGTCCGCCGGATCCGGCCGGTTTTGATGATCCCCTCGCGTTCGACACGTCGGCGGGGCCGGGGCCACCGGCCGCGGCCGGCTCCTGGCAGGGCCGCCAGCGCAGTCGCTGCTCGTAGTAACGCTCCAGCTTCGCCGGGATCGCACGGGGCAGCGGGCGCAGTGGGGCCGCCGGTCGGGCACCGCCCTGTGGCCACGTGGCGCCGTCGCGCGCCTGGCTGCCGGGCCCGTCGGTGGCGCCGCTGCCGCGCGGGCGGTCGCCTGCCACGCCGCCGGAACCGGTCGCCCGCGCCGCCGGCTCCCGCGCGGTGGCCGCCGCCGCACCCTCGGCGGTCGACGACTCGTCCGCCGAACACCCCGAGGCCAACACGGCCGCGGCGACGGCCAGCACCCCGGCGGTACGGAACAGGCGGCTCGTATCCATCGGCGACCCCTCAGTCGTTCGTCACGGCCCCACGCGGCGGGCATCGAGCGAATCCGCCCGCACGTCGAGATCGGAGCGTATCGAGGGATGTACGGAGCGTTGCCATCGCTGGCGCCGTACGGGTGAACGCGTCGTCGCGACGTACTCGTCCCGGACGTGGCCCGAGCCATTCGCCGGCCCGCGGGCAGGGTGCGGCGGCGCGGCCTGCCGTCGGGGCGCTCAGCCCGCGCGCAGGGCCAGCGTCATCGCTTCGACTGCCAGCAGCGGGGCCACGTTGCGGTCGAGCGCGCCACGGCAGGCGGTGATCGCTTCTATCCGGCGCAGGGTCGCCTCGGGTCTGGAGTTCTCCGCGATGCGCTCCAACGCGTCGCGGAGGTCGGCATTGGCCATGGCCACCTGGGAACCGAACTGGAGCGCCAGCACGTCGCGGTAGAACGCGGTGAGGTCGGTCAGGGCGAGGTCCAGGCTGTCCCGCTGGGTACGGGTCGAGCGGCGCTTCTGGCGGTCCTGCAACTCCTTCATCGCCCCGGCCGTGCCGCGGGGCAGCCGGCCGCCGGTGCCCGCCGCCGCGCCGAGCGCCGCGCGCAACTCCTCGGTCTCCTTGGTGTCGACTTCCTCCGCGAGTTGCTTGGCCTCCTCGGTCGCCGCGTCGACGAGCTCCTGGGCGGCCTTCAGGCAGCCGCCGATGCCATCGACCCGCAGGGGCAGCGACAGGACCGCCGCGCGCCGCTTCCTGGCCCGCTCGTCCGTGGCCAGCCGGCGGGCCCGGTCGATGTGCCCCTGGGTGGCCTGGGCGGCGGCTGCCGCCTGGTCGGGGTCGATGCCGTCGCGGCGTACGAGCACGTCGGCGACGGCGGCCACCGGCGGTGTGCGCAGGGTGAGGTGCCGGCAGCGGGACCTGATCGTCGGCAGCACGTCCTCCAGGGACGGGGCGCAGAGCAACCACACCGTGCGGGGAGCCGGCTCCTCGATGGCCTTCAGCAGCACGTTGCCCGCGCCCTCGGTCAGCCGGTCGGCGTCCTCCAGGACGATGACCTGCCAGCGCCCGACCGCGGGCGCGAGCTGGGCCCGGCGCACCAGGTCGCGGGTCTCCTTCACACCGATGCTCAGCAGGTCGGTGCGGACCACCTCGACGTCCGCGTGCGTCCCGATCAGCGCGGTGTGGCAGCCGTCGCAGAAGCCGCAGCCGGGCGCGCCGCCCAGCGCGCGGTCCGGGCTGACGCACTGGAGGGCCGCCGCGAACGCGCGGGCCGCCGTCGCCCGCCCCGAACCGGGCGGGCCCGTGAACAGCCAGGCGTGCGTCATCTTCGCGCCCGACGGCCGCCGGCCGCCCCCGGCCCCACCAGCCCCGCCGACCACCCCTTCCATGCCCGCCCCGTCCGCAACCGCCTCGCCGGCCTCGCCCGCACCGGTCGCGTCAGCCGCCGGAGCAGCGGCGCCCGCAGCGCCGGCCCCCGCCCGCTCCGCCTCCGTGACCAGCACGTCCGCATCGCGCGCGGCGGCAGCGAGTTGCTCAGCGACCCGGTCCTGCCCCACCAGGTCGTCCCACACCGCCATGACGCCTCTCCCTGCCTGCCGTACCCCGTTGTCCGCTGCTGCCGGCCCGTTGCCGCCGGCTCGCCCGCCACCCGCTCCGTACCGCGCTCGCGCTACGCGCCGTACCTATCCCGTCGTATCACTGTCGTTCCTCCCTCAACTCCCGCACCGCGCCCACGCCCTCTTCCGCTCCGACTTCCGCCGTCCTCCACCGCCGCACGCCCCATCCCGTACGCACCCGGCGCCCGGTGGCCGCCGCCCCTCGGCGCAGCCTCGCAACCGCAGCCTGCGGGGGCCGCACCCCACACCACCGCACTCATGCCCGCCTCCCCGCCCCGGCCGATTCCCCTGCCGCGCCGGACGCCCACGGCCGGCCGACGGGGCGTCGCCCCCGGCCTGCGGCACCTGGTCGCCCGGTACGCCCACCATTGTGGAGTACGGCACTGACAATTCCGCCGGCGCGGCGGTGACCTGCGAGAACGGTCGGTGATCGACGGCGGTGCGGGCCGGGGCGGGGCCGGAGCGGCATCTCTTGGCGCGCCGTACGGGGCCGGCGGGCCGCCACCATGACGGTGCGCGCATGACGGCACATGGTTCTCGCCCATTACTGCGGAGGCTCTTCGGGCCCGCGCCCGGACCAGGTCGCATTTCGCCGCACGGCGGTGCGCTGCGCCGGGGCGCGGGCCGTCGTGGCGCAGCCTGGCCGGCGCAGTCCCTTGGCGCAGTCCGTTACGGCGCCCGCGGCGCGTCCCTTGCGACGTGGTCGGCCAATCCGCTGCCTGCCGCTGCGGCGCCCTGGCACGCCACAGCACGCCGCCCCGCGTGAGACGACACTGGCGGCTTGGCGCGCGGGCACGTCGCATGACGCCCGCGGGCGCCGCCGCGCCCCCACCCCGGCCGGACCGGCGCGCAGCCCCGGCCCCGACCCCGGCCTTGGGCAACCCGCGCCCCGTCCCCACCTCGCACATCGGACCCGGACGCGGTCGGCGTCCGGGTCCGATGTGGCTGTTCGGTCCGGCGGATCAGCGCTTGCGGCCCCAGCCCTTGCGGCCGGTACGCGGCGCGTTCCCGGAACCACCCGACCCGCCAGAGCTGCCAGCGCCACTGCTTCCGTCCGGGCCCGGCTGCGGCGCCCGCGGTGCCTCGGGTGCCGGGTCGTGGCCGCCGCTGCCGTAACCGGGCTGGTGCGGGGTGCCGTAGTGGACGTCGTAGCCGCCGTCGGGGCCGTCGTGCGGGCCGAGCAGTTCGTCAGCCAGCGACGGCAGGTCGTCCAACGGGGTCTCCTCGGCCCACTCGGGGCGGGGCCGCGGGCGCCCGGGGCGCGGCGCGTCCGACCGCCCGGCCTGGCCCGTATCTGCCGGCCGCTGGTACGCGTCGGGCTCGGTGGCCCGGCCGGCTTCGGCCCGCGTCGGGTCGTACTTCGGCAGCTCACGGGTGCGCTCGTTGCCGGAATCCGCAACGGGCGGGCGGGGTGCATCGGTCGCGGACTCGGGGCGGAACAGCCACGAGGGCACGCGGTCCGCGGGATCCGCAGGGCGCTCGGTGCGCCGCTCCGGGCCCCCCGCGCCCAGCACCGGGAGTACGGCGGTTTCGTCGGAGCCCGGCATGGGCAGGACGGTCGTCTCCTCCGCGCCCAGCAGCGGCAGCACGGTCGTCTCGTCCGTGGCGCCCGCAGCGGCATCCGCCCCCGTGCCCTGCGCGGCGTCCTCCGGCGCGGGTGCGTCCGCTCGGGACGGCGTCGGGAGCTGCGTGGTCTCCTCACCGTCCCAGCCGCCGGCCGCCTGCTCGGGCTCGCCTGCCTCGCGTGCCTCGCTTACCTCCCGAGTCCGCTCCTGCCGCTCTTCCGCCGCGCGTGCATCCGGCGACCCGTCGGAGTGCCCTGCCCCTGCGGTCACGCGCGTCTCGCCGGAATCCTCGGCGCCGCTGTCGTCCCGCACGGCTGCGGCAGGGCGCGCCTTATCCGCGTCGCGCGCCGGGGCGGGCTCATCGGGGCGTACGCGCGGCAGCAGCCACGTCGCGTCGTCCGTATCGGTTGTGGTCCGCGGGGCTGGGGCCTCCGCACGCGGCACCCGCGGGTCCACCCGCGGCGTCTCCACCGTGTCCGTCGCATCGGGGGCGGATCCCCCGCGCGCGGCCTTGCGCGCCTGCGCGCCCGCACGGCCCGCGGCGCCCTCGGCCGTACCAGCGCCCGTACCCGTACCCGTGGAACCAGTCGTCGCGTCCGCGTCGCCGGTCGTCTCGGCCGTCGCGCCGGCCTCGTCCGCCCCAGCCGGAGCAGTCGGCGCAGCCGAACCTGACGCCCCAGCCCCAGCCCCGGCCTCCGCAGAACCATCAACAGGCGCATCCGCCGCAGCGGTCTCCCGGCCACCGGCCGACCGCCGGACCGGCTCGCTCGCCGGCTCACCCTCCGGTTCACGCACCGGCTCCGCCGCGCTCCGCGCCGCCTTCTCCCCGCGCAAGCCGGCGAGGTGCACGGTCGGCGTCGGCACGTTCGGCGCATCGCCCGCAGGCGCCGCGCCCGTGCCCGACTGCGACCGCGCTTCCGGCGGCGCCGACGGTGCCCCCGCCGCGGGCTGCCCCACGCCCGACTCCTGGAACGCCGCGGCCTCCGCGGCCAGCCGGCTCCGCTCCGCGCGCAGCAACGCCTCCTCGGCCTTGCGCTGCTTCTCCAGCCGGCGCTCCTCGGCCTCGGCACGCAGCCGGGCCTCCTCCGCCTCCTGCCTGCGGCGACGCGCTTCCTCCGCCTGCCGAACCCGCTCCTCCGCTTGGCGGACGCGCTCTTCTTCCTCCCGGCGCTCGCGCTCCTCATCGGCGAGCCGGCGCGCCTCCTCGGCCCGCTGCCGCGCCTCCTCCGCCTGCCGCTCCGCCTCCCGGCGCTCGGCCTCCTCGGCTTCGCGGCGCTTGCGCTCCGCTTCCTCGGCCCGCAGCTTGGCCAACTGCTCCTCGCGCTCGCGCTCCAGCCGCTCTTGCTCGGCCTTGCGCGCAGCCTCCTCCTCGGCCTTGCGGCGGGCCTCTTCCTCGGCCTTCCTGCGGGCCTCCTCGCGGGCCTGGATCTCGGCCTCGGAGAGCGGCAGGACGTGGTCGAGGCGGTGCCGTACGACCGTACTGACCGCTTCCGGTTCCTGGCCGCCGTCGACCACCAGGTAGCGCGCGGGGTCGGCCGCGGCCAGGGCGAGGAAGCCGGCCCGTACCCGCTGGTGGAACTCGGCCGGCTCCGACTCCAGCCGGTCGGGCGCCTCCGTGAACCGCTCGCGGGCGGCCTCGGGGGAGACATCCAGCAGCACCGTCAGATGCGGAACGAGGCCGTCCGTCGCCCATCGGGAGATGCGGGCGATCTCGGTCGGAGACAGGTCACGGCCGGCACCCTGGTAGGCCACCGACGAGTCGATGTAGCGGTCCGAGATGACGACCGCGCCGCGCTCCAGGGCCGGCCGTACGACGGAGTCCACGTGCTCCGCGCGGTCCGCCGCGTACAGCAGGGCCTCCGCGCGGTGGGACAGGCCCGCGCTGGCGACGTCGAGCAGGATCGACCGCAGCCGCTTGCCGATCGCGGTGGCGCCGGGCTCGCGCGTCACCACCACCTCGTGGCCCTTGCTGCGGATCCACTCCGCGACCGCCGCCACCTGGGTGGACTTGCCCGCCCCGTCGCCGCCCTCGAAGGCGAGGAAGAAGCCGCTCGCGGCGGGGGCCTGGGCGGGCTCGCCACCGAGCACCGCATCGCGCAGGTCACGGCGGAGCGGTACGCCCTGCCGGTCGTCGGTCTTGCCCAGCACCAGCGCCGCGACCGGCAACAGCAGCGCGCCGACCAGCATCAGCGTGAACGCCGCGCCACCGTGCGCAAACACGAAGTCGCCGTTCTGCAAACGGTGCGGGCCGATCGCAGCGGCCAGCAGCGGGGCGCTGATGACGCCGAGCGCGAGCGCGACCCGGACGACCGCGTGCAGGTGCTCGGTCGTCCGCAGCCGGCGCGTCTCCTCCGTCTCCTGGTCGAGCAGCGTGTGGCCGGTATTGGCCGCGATGCCGGCCGCGACGCCGGCGAGCAGCGCGAGCGCCAGTACGGTCGCCGGGTCCGGGACCAGGCCGGTGGCGAGCAGCGCGAGTCCGGTTGCCGCGATCGCGAAGGCGAACAGCCGGCGACGGGAGAGCGTGGGCAGCACCCGCGGCGCGCAGCGCACCCCGATCACCGGGCCGCCCGCGATCATGAGCGCCAGCAGGGCGAACCCGACGGGCCCGCCACCGAGGTCAGCGGCTTGCAGCGGCGTGACGCCGAAGGCCGCAGCCATCGCCCCGGCCACCGCGGCGCAGGCCGCCACCAGGACCCCGAGCGCTCCCGTGCGCCCCTTGTCGGGCGCGGTGGCGCGGACACCGCCGGCGTCGGCCGCCCCGCGCACCGGCGCCTTGGGCCGGCGCAGCCCCTCCAGCGGGGAGCGCGCACGCGTGGCCTGCGCGCCGGGCAGTTCGATGAAGTAGAGGACGGTCACGGAGGCGGCGAAGAGCCCGGCGGCCACGTACGAGGCGAGCGCGGGCTGGTGCTGGTGGAACCAGTCGATGCCGGAGCCCAGCAGATTGCTGACCAGGGTGATGGCGATCATGCCCGCGGCGGCGATCGGCAGCGTCACCGCGGTGGTGCGGAGCGAGAGCCTGCGCAGCGCGTCGAGATGGTCGGGAAGCGGTCGGACCGCGGCGCCCTCGGGCGGCGGCGCGGGCAGCAGCGCGGGTGCCGCTCCGTCCTTGGCCACCGTCCACAGCCGCTCGGCAACCCCCACCACGAACGCCGTGACCAGCAACGACGCCAGGGCGTCGGAGGGCATCCAGTCGATCCACAGCGGGGCGATCACGAGCAGCGCCAGCCGTACGCCGTCGGCGCCGATCATGGTCCAGCGGCGGTCGAGCGGCCCGGCCGGGCCGATGAGCGAGGCCAGCGGCCCGAGCAGGACCGCGCCGAACAGTAGCGTCGCCAGCAGCCTGGCGCCGAACACCGCGGCCACGGCCAGCGCCACGCCACGGTAGCCGCCGCCGAACGAGCCGGCCGCGACGGCCGCCTGGAACGACAGCGCCAGCAGCACCAGTACGGAGAGCGCATCGCCGATGCCGCTGACGAACTGCGCGCTCCACAGTCGGCGCAGCGGCGGGAAATGCAGCAACGCTCGTACGGCGCGCTCGCGGGAGTCCGTGACGAGAGCGTCGGCTGAGGGGTTGACGGCCGTTGGCTGCTCGGTTCGCGTCATCCAGCCAGCCTATCGGGGTCACACGAATTGCCGTGCCCGCGCCCGAACACACGCCCGGGGCTCCGTCACGGATTTGCGTGGAACAAGTCGCCCACAAAGCAACAAAACCGTCGCGCAAACCCTCCGCGAAGGGGCGCGACGGCACATCGCACGCCCCGAACCCGCCGCGAACGCCCGTTCGAACGCGGTACGGCGTCGCGCGCCGCGCCGTCCGCGCGCCTCCGGCCACTCCCGCCCCGCCCCCACCCACACGCACATCAGCACCCGGGCCGTTGACGAGGGCGGCCCGCCGGGCCCAGCCACCCCACACGCCCAACCCCAAGCCCAACCAACCCGAAGCCCCCGCCCACGCGTCGGAACGCGCGGGCGGGGGCCGGAGGCGATGCGGCGCAGGCGCCGGAAGTGCCGGCAGCGCTGCGAGCAGCGGCGGGGCCGCGCCGTACGGGTGGACTACTCGGCCGCCTCGCCCGACGACTTCGCCGCCGCCGCGGTCTTCTTCGCCGCCGTGGCCTTCGTCGCCGACGCCGTCGTCTTCTTGGCGGTCGTCTTCTTCGCGGTGGTCTTCTTGGCCGCCGTCGTCTTCTTGGCCGCAGTCTTCTTCGCCGGGGCCTTCTTGGCGGCGGCCTTCTTCGCCGGCGCCTTCTTGGCCGTCTTCTTCACCGGCCCCTTGGCACGCTTCTCCGCGAGGAGCTCGTAACCGCGCTCGGGCGAGATGGTCTCGACATCGTCGTCGCGGCGCAGCGTGGCGTTGGTCTCGCCATCGGTGACGTACGGGCCGAACCGGCCGTCCTTCACCACCACGGGCCGCTCGCTCACCGGGTCGGTACCCAACTCCTTCAGCGGCGGCTTGGCCGCGGCCCGGCCGCGCTGCTTGGGCTGTGCGTAAATGGCCAGCGCCTGATCGAGCGTGATCGAGAAGATCTGGTCTTCGGACTCGATCGACCGCGAATCGGTGCCCTTCTTCAGATACGGGCCGTAGCGTCCGTTCTGCGCGGTGATCTCCTCGCCGCCCTGCGGGTCGACGCCGACGACCCGCGGAAGCGACATCAGCTTCAGCGCATCCTGCAACGTGACCGTGTCCAGCGACATCGACTTGAACAACGATGCCGTGCGCGGCTTGACCGCGTTCTTGCCGGTCTTCGGAGTGCCCTCGGGCAGCACCTCGGTCACATACGGTCCGTACCGACCGTCCTTGGCCACGATCTGACGCCCGGTGTCCGGGTCCGTACCGAGTTCGAAGTCGCCGCTGGGCTTGGCCAGCAGCTCCTCCGCGTACTCGACCGTGAGCTCGTCCGGCGGCATGTCGGCGGGCACGTCCGCGCGCTGGCCCGGCTCGCCCTCGACGTCGGAGGGCTTCTCCACGTACGGGCCGTACCGGCCGACCCGCAGCACCACGCCGTTGCCGACCGGGAACGAGGAGACCTCGCGGGCGTCGATCGCACCGAGGTCGGTGACCAGCTCCTTCAGCCCGCCCAGGTGGTCGCCGTCCGCACCGGTGCCGGGCGTCGCAGCGGCGTCGCCCGCGATCTGACCGGCGTCCTGATCAGTACCGAAGTAAAAGCGTCGCAACCACGGCACGGACTGGGCCTGACCGGCCGCAATGCGGTCGAGATCGTCCTCCATCTTGGCCGTGAAGTCATAGTCGACCAGCCGACCGAAGTGCTTCTCCAGCAGTCCGACCACGGCGAAGCTCAGGAAGGACGGCACCAGCGCGGTGCCCTTCTTGAACACGTAGCCCCGGTCCAGGATGGTCCCGATGATGGACGCGTACGTGGACGGGCGGCCGATCTCGCGCTCTTCCAACTCCTTGACCAGCGACGCTTCGGTGTAGCGGGCCGGCGGCTTGGTCGCGTGGCCGTCGACCGAGATCTCCTCGGCGGTCAGCCGGTCGCCCTCGGCGACCTGCGGCAGCCGGCGCTCGCGGTCATCGAGCTCGGCGTTCGGGTCGTCGGCGCCCTCGACGTACGCCTTCATGAAGCCGTGGAAGGTGATCGTCTTGCCGGACGCGGTGAACTCGGTGTCCCGGCCGTCGCTGGCCAGTCCGCCGATGCGCACCGTCACCGAGTTGCCGACCGCGTCCTTCATCTGCGAGGCGACGGTCCGCTTCCAGATGAGCTCGTAGAGCCGGAACTGGTCACCGGTCAGCCCGGTCTCCGCGGGCGTGCGGAACCGGTCGCCCGACGGGCGGATCGCCTCGTGCGCCTCCTGCGCGTTCTTCACCTTGCCCGCGTAGCTGCGCGGCTTGTCGGGCAGGTAGTTCGCCCCGTACAACTGCGTGACCTGCGCCCGCGCGGCGTTGATCGCCGTGTCGGAGAGCGTCGTGGAGTCGGTACGCATATAGGTGATGAAGCCGTTTTCGTACAGCTTCTGCGCCACCTGCATGGTCGCCTTGGCACCGAAGCCCAGCTTGCGGCTGGCCTCCTGCTGGAGTGTGGTCGTACGGAACGGGGCGTACGGGGCGCGGCGGTACGGCTTGGACTCGACCGAGCGCACCGCGAACTGGGTGTCGGCGAGCGCCGCGGCAAGCGCGCGGGCCTGCGCCTCGTCCAGGTGCAGTACGGCGGAACCGTCCTTGAGCTGCCCGGTCGAGGAGAAGTCACGGCCCTGCGCGACCCGGCGGCCGTCCACCGAGGCGAGCCGCGCGGCCAGCGTGCCGGGGTCGCTCGCGTCGCCGGTCCGCCCGGTGGCGAAGGTGCCGGTCAGGTCCCAGTACTCGGCGGAGCGGAACGCGATGCGCTCCCGCTCCCGCTCCACGACCAACCGGGTGGCCACCGACTGCACACGGCCCGCCGACAGCCGCGGCATGACCTTCTTCCACAGCACCGGCGAGACCTCGTAGCCGTAGAGGCGGTCGAGGATGCGGCGGGTTTCCTGGGCGTCGACCAGCCGCTGGTTGAGCTCGCGCGGGTTGGCCACGGCGGCCCGGATGGCGTCCTTGGTGATCTCGTGGAAGACCATCCGGCGCACCGGGACCTTGGGCTTGAGGACCTCTTGCAGATGCCACGCGATGGCTTCGCCCTCGCGGTCCTCATCGGTGGCGAGGAAGAGTTCGTCCGACTCGGCCAGCAGCTCCTTGAGCTTCTTGACCTGGTCCTTCTTGTCGTGGTTGACGACATAGATGGGCTGGAAGTCGGCGTCGACGTTCACACCGAGGCGCGCCCAGGGTTCACCCTTGTACTTCGCGGGGACCTCGGCAGCGCCGTTCGGCAGGTCTCGAATGTGTCCGACGCTCGCCTCGACCACGTATCCAGGGCCGAGGTAGCCCTTGATCGTCTTCGCTTTGGCAGGAGACTCGACGATCACGAGTCGCCTGCCGCCCTTCGCGGTCTCGCTGGTCGGGGACAACTTCGCTCTTCTCTCCGGTCGACGCTCGGTGGCCTGGGCTACCACGCGTACGGTGCTCGCAGTGGCAATACGGTGACGCTGCGGAGTGTGACGGTACCTCCCGCCCCGGTGTCAAACGGAAAAAGCCCGCAACGCCACTCGAAGGGTAAGCCGATGGTCGCCTCGCCACTCCTCAGCCGCGCACCGCCTAGGCGCTGTCACGGTAACCCGACAAGCGTGCTGCATGCCGCACGGGCCAGCACTCCGCCGGGTCGATGAGCCGCTCAGATCGAGCCGAGGCACCAGATTCCGCCGGTGAGCGCGGCGGCACCGAGAACAGTGGAGAGGACCGCTGCGGTCGTCGGATGCGAACCGTCGAGAACGGGCCGGCGCTGCCGCAGCCGGACTGCCGTCCACAGCAGCAGCCCGACGCCGAACAGCGCGAATGCTGTACCGGCGAAGACTGCGGGTCCACTCTCCATACGAGGAGGGTGGCACGCGAGCGCGGCTTTCGCACGAACGCCACGTGAACGTCCTCACACGCAGCCCGCTGCCGCGCCCGAGCCGGCCGCCGCTCATTTTCGGCCGAGCCTCGGCCGGGTCCAGCCCCTGGCTCCACGCGCCCGCCGCGCCCCGTCGACGATCACCTTCCGCCAGGGACGGCTATGCCGCCCATCACCGAGACGCCGCACCGACCGCCGGGCCGCCGCCCCGACCGGGCAGCGGGCCGCGCACCCACCGGCATCGGCCACGGCCCCGATCGCGGCTCCGGTCGCAACCCCGCCCCCGCCGCCGAGCAGGTCCCCGCCGCCCCGCCTACGACGGCTGCCACGCCCTCTCCTCCTCTCCCCACCTGGGGTTTTCTTCATCGTCCTCGGGTCCGTGCCCCATCCCGCCCCCTCCGTCAGGCTCGCCCGGGAGCCCGCTGCCCGTCGTCTTCCGGAGCGCCTTCGTGCCGGCCCGAGCCCGCCGGCCGCTCCCGGCCTCGGCGGCGTGCTCCGGCTCCGCCCCCACCGTGCTCCCTGCCGCCCCAACCGTCCCCCAACGCGCCCGCCGCGCCCCTCCCCCTACGCCCCCGCTTCCCCCACCGGTTCCAGAAAGCCCTGCTCCACCAGCAGCCGAATGGCCTCCGGCGTACGGTCGCGCAGTTGCACCGGGTCCTCCCCGAGCAGTTGGGCGATGGCGTCCAGGATTCGGCCGGCGCTCAGCGAGCCGTCACAGACCCCGGCGAAGCCAGCCCCCACCGTGTCCACCTTCGTCGCCCGCCGCACCCCGCGGTTCTGCCGCAGCACCACGTGCTCCGGGTCCTCCGCACCCGGCAGCCCGACCTGCTCCTGCACCACCTCGGGCGCCAGCCGGAAGCGGGTCGCCAACAGCCCCGCGTCATCCGTGGCCCGCAGGAAGTCCTGGCGCTGGAAGTGCGCCCGGACGGCCCCGCCCAGCGGCTGCTCCACCGGGTGCGGCCACTCCTCGGCGATCACCGAGGGGCGGTCGGCGCCGGACTTGCGCAGCGTGATCCAGCCGAAGCCGACGGCCGTGGTCTTACGGGCCGCGAACTCGTCCAGCCAGGCGTCGTACCGCTCCGCGTACGCCTGCGGGTCGCCCTGGTGGTCACCGCCGTCGCGCAGCCACAGCTCCGCGTACTGCGTCACGTCCTGCACCTCGCGCTGGATGATCCAGGCGTCGCACCCCTGCGGCACCCAGCCGGCGACCCGGTCCCGCCAGTCCTGGCCCGCCACGTGCTGCCAGTTCGCCAGCAACTGGCAGTACCCGCCGTCCGTCAGGTGCTCGGCGGCCCCTTCCACCAGCGTCCGGCACAGGTCGTCGCCGCCCATGCCACCGTCCCGATAGGTGAACCGGGCGCCGGGCGAGATGACGAACGGCGGATTGGAGACGATCAGGTCGTACGCCTCGCCGCGCACCGGCTCGAACAGCGAACCCTCGCGCGCGTCCGGCGCGGCGGCACCGGACAGGGCGAGCGTGAGCAGCGCGCACTGAAGGGCGCGCGGATTGCGGTCCGTCACCGTCACGCTCGTGGCGTGTTGCGCGGCGTGCAACGCCTGAATGCCGGACCCGGTGCCCAGGTCGAGCACCCGGCCCACCGGCCCGCGCACCGTGATCCCGGCGAGCGTGGTGGAGGCGCCACCCACGCCCAACACCAGCTCCGAGCGGGGCACACCGCCCTGACCTGTATCAACGGCCTCGGTCCCGCCGGCGTGCGCCCCCGAGTGGGCGGCGATTCCGCCGGCGCCCCCGACCGCGCAGCCGAGGTCGGAGACGATCCACCAGTCCTCGCCGTCAGGACCGCCGTACGGCCGCACGTCCACGCTGGCCCGCACCGCACCGCCGCTCCCGGCACGCACCAACCAGCCGTCGGTGAGGCAGTCGTCGACCGGGAGCACGGCCGCGGCCCGCTCGGCCGCCACCGGGCGTTGCAGCAGGAAGAGTCGGACCAGCGTCTCCAGCGCCCCGTCCCCGCCGGTGGCCCGCAGCGCGGGAACGGTCTCGCTGCGCCCCAGGGCGGCGTAGGCCGGGGCGCCCAGCAGGTCGAGGAGACCATCGGCGGTGAAGTCGGCGGAGAGCAGCGCGCCGCGGAGGCGTTCGATGCGCTGCGGATGGACGGTCGGCAAGTGGTGCGTACTCACGGTCCCCATTGTCAGGGCAACCACTGACAATCGAGGAAGGCCCGGCGCCGCGCCGGGTGTGGCGGGGCGCCGGGCCCGTGGTGCCGCCGCTCTCGCGGGGCGTCGATGCCGCCCGTACGACCGTCGTTCCGCGTTCGTACGGACCGTCAATCCGCACGCGCAGGGCCCTCGCCCGCGCTCGCGGCGAGCGCAGGGCGGCATCGAGGTTCAGCAGCCGGCGGCGCGTGGGCCGGCCCGCGGACCATGGGTGAGCTGCGGATTCCGCACGCCACCTGGCGGGTGGGCCGGTGCCGCACGGTCACCGTAGGGGCGCCACAGGGGCGCCGCACCGGCTGGGCGCCGCCCGCGCACGCCGGGCTTCCGCAGGAGTCCGGGGGCGCGGGGCGTCCGGCACAGCGCCGTTCCGGGCGCCCGCAGCGCGCCGGCACGTCGCTCCGGCGGGGCTGCCAGGCGCTCCGGCGGGCCGTCGGCCGCCGAGTCACCAGAACGCGGAACAGCGGAACGCGGCGAGACCCGAACGCCGAGAAACCAGGACCGCAAGCCCCCCATGTCCCGGGGCCCCGAGACGCCGAGACGCCGTCAGGACGATTCGCCGGCCGGCTCGTTGGTGGTGACGGACGGAGCCGACGCGCCGGTGTTCACGCGCTTGCACCCCTCCTGCTTGGCCATGGCCTCGCCGACCTTGCCCTCTTGCAGCCGCTTCAACGCGCCGTCGCCGCTCTTGCTCAGCTTGTCGAGCTGTGCGGCGATGCCGTTGAGGCCCTCGGCGAACTTCGACTTGTTCTTCGTGTCCAACTCGTCGACGGTCTTCTTCAGGTCCGCGTACGCGCGGGACGTGGCGTTGAGCTCCTTGACCGCGTCGGTCTGCGACTTGTCCCCGCCGTCCACCGGAGGCGCGCCAACGTCCTTGACCAGGGTGCCCAGCGCCCGGTACGCGTCGGAGATCTGCTGGAAGGCCATGGAGTCCGTCCGCTGGAGCTTCAGGGAGTCCGGCTCGTCCGCTGCGCCCTGGATCGCCGCGTTGGCATCCTTGATCTTCTTGAGCTGTGGCTGCGCTCCGTTACAGACCTTTTCGGCCCAGCTTTCGACCTTTTTCTTACTGTCGTCGCCGTCATCACCGCCGCAGCCGGTCAGCGCCAGTACCAGTGCCGCACCGCCGGACAGTGCCGCCACAAGCTTCTTGTTCACCGGATTGGTCCCTTCCATGGCCCTCGGCCCCGGAACTTACACGCCCCCACAGCGAGAGCTACGAGTCGAGCATCCCTTATGCACCCTATTACGGCTATTTCCACCGCACTGGGCGTGGCGTTCGCCTCGCCATACGGACGGCCGACCGGCCCCGTACGTTCCCGTACCGCCTTACCACCCCACCCGCCACCGACGTACTGCCGCGCCCCGCCGCCACCTCCGCCAACAGCAACGGGGGCGGGCCCACGCCAACGCGCGCGACCCGCCCTCCCGTTACGCCGGTACCAACGCCACCCCGCTACGAGGTGGCGTCAAACCGCCATGACACCAACCCGCCACCCCATCACACCGCCACAGCTCCGCACCGCGCCGAGCACCGCCGGACTGCCAGTGCGGTGGCGGAGAACGGGCCGCCCGGGCCGCCGGCGGCCCACACAGCCCTCCGCCGCGCGGCCGACCAGGCGGCGCAGCCCAACTGGCAGTGGCCCGACCCCGCTCCACGCGGGCCGGGCCACCACCTACGCCACTCCCCCGGCGCCCCGCCGGGCAGAGCCGCCGCCCCGCCACCGCAGCGACCGGGCACCGGGGGCGAGATGCCCGGCGAACGCACGGGCGGACACGGCGTACGCGACACTCACACGCATACGAGGCGCACGCCCCGTACACCCTGCACGCGCCGGCCCGGCGCACGAGCCCCGATCGCGCTCCGCGGGCCCGAGCCGGTGTGCGCCGCGTGCTTCAGGAAGCCACCGCGGGATCGGCGCTCTTCGCCGTGCGTTCGGCGTTGTTGCTGGTACTGCTCTCGTCGCCGACCGCGATGCCGCGGCGCTTGGAGAGGTAGACCGCGAGGACGATGGCCAGGCTCGCCAGCACGGCGATGCCGGCGCGCAGCCCCGGGCTCGCGTCGTCCCCGTAACTGAACTTGACGACGGCCGGCGCGATCAGCAGCGCAACCAGGTTCATCACCTTCAGCAGCGGGTTGATCGCCGGCCCTGCCGTGTCCTTGAACGGGTCGCCCACGGTGTCGCCGATGACGGTCGCGGCATGCGCCTCACTGCCCTTGCCGCCGTGGTGACCGTCCTCCACCAGCTTCTTCGCGTTGTCCCAGGCGCCCCCGGAGTTGGCCAGGAAGACGGCCATCAGGGTGCCGGCACCGATCGCGCCGGCGAGGAAGGCGCCCAGCGCGCCGACCCCCAGCGAGAACCCGACGGCGATGGGCGCGAGCACCGCGAGCAGCCCCGGAGTGGCGAGTTCGCGCAGCGCGTCCTTGGTGCAGATGTCCACCACCCGGCCGTAGTCGGGGGTCTCCGAGTAGTCCATGATCCCCGGCTTCTCGCGGAACTGCCGCCGCACCTCGTAGACCACGGAACCGGCCGAACGCGAAACCGCGTTGACCGCGAGCCCGGAGAAGAGGAAGACGACCGCGGCGCCGAAGACCAGCCCCACCAGGTTGTTCGGTTGTGAGATGTCCATGCTCAGGTTCATCTCGCCGGCCACGTTGGCGTGCACGTCGTCCACCGCCTCGGCGATGGCGTCCCGGTACGAGCCGAACAGCGCCGCTGCGGCCAGTACGGCCGTGGCGATCGCGATGCCCTTGGTGATCGCCTTCGTGGTGTTGCCCACCGCGTCCAGGTCGGTGAGCACCTGGGCGCCCTCGTCCCGGACGTCACCGGACATCTCCGCGATGCCCTGCGCGTTGTCGGACACCGGACCGAAGGTGTCCATGGCAACGATGACACCGACAGTGGTGAGCAACCCGGTACCGGCCAACGCCACCGCGAACAGCGCCAACATGATCGACGAACCACCGAGCAGGAACGCCCCGTACACGCTCAGCCCGATCAGCCCCGCCGAGTACACCGCCGACTCAAGCCCGAGCGAGATGCCGGACAGGACCACCGTCGCGGGCCCGGTCAGCGACGTCTTGCCCACGTCGCGCACCGGGCGCCTGGTGGTCTCGGTGAAGTAGCCGGTGAGCTGCTGGATCAGCGCGGCCAGCAGGATGCCGATGGCCACCGCGACCAGCGCGAGCAGCCGCGGGTCACCGTCGTGCGCCAGGATCTCCCGGTCCGTGATGCCGTCCAGATCGGCGTACGAGGACGGCAGGTACGCGAAGACCGCGCCGGCCACCAGCACCAGCGAGATCACCGCGGAGATGAAGAAGCCCCGGTTGATCGCCGCCATGCCGCTGCGGTCGGTGCGCCGCGGCGCCACCGCGAAGATCCCGATCATCGCCGTGACCACGCCGATGGCCGGCACGATCAGCGGGAAGGCCAGCCCCGAGTCGCCGAACGCGACCTTGCCGAGGATCAGCGCCGCCACCAGGGTCACGGCGTACGACTCGAAGAGGTCGGCGGCCATGCCCGCACAGTCACCGACGTTGTCGCCCACGTTGTCGGCGATCGTGGCGGCGTTGCGCGGGTCGTCCTCCGGGATGCCCTGCTCGACCTTGCCCACGAGGTCGGCGCCGACGTCGGCGGCCTTGGTGAAGATTCCACCACCCACTCGCATGAACATGGCGATGAGGGCGGCCCCCAGGCCGAAACCTTCCAGCACCTTCGGCGCGTCGGCGGCGTATACCAACACCACGGATGCGGCGCCCAGCAGACCGAGGCCGACGGTAAACATGCCGACCACTCCGCCAGTACGAAAAGCGATCTTCATGGCCGTGTGCGAAACCTCGGTGAGGTCCTTACTCGGCTGCCCTTCTTCCGGCGTCGCCGCCCGCGCCGCAGCCGCGACCCGCACATTACTGCGAACCGCGAGCCACATGCCGATATAGCCGGTCGCCGCCGAGAATCCGGCACCGATCAAGAAGAACAGCGAACGCCCGATGCGTTGCGACCAGTCGTCGGCCGGCAACAGCAGGAGCAGGAAGAACACCACCACCGCGAATCCGCCGAGGGTGCGCAACTGCCGGGCCAAGTAGGCATTCGCGCCCTCCTGCACCGCAGCCGCGATCTTCTTCATGTTGTCCGTGCCCTCGCCGGCCGCGAGCACTTGCCGTACGAGCACCATCGCCACGGCCAGCGCCGCCACCGCTACGGCGGCGATCACCAGGACGATCACCCGGTTGCCGTCGGTCAGCTCGGCAGCAGCCAGGGTTGGGGATAGGTCTAGCTGATGAGGGGTAGCAGGCCCCGCCATTCGTCCTCCTTGACGTTTGGCACATGGGCGCGCAGCCGTTTCGCGACCGCGAAACAGCCGCCACGCTCAGGCGTCCTGAGCTCAAGATGTGGACGGATTGTAGGGATCAACACGAGATCAAAACAGGGCCCCTCAAAGGGAATTCGCCTGCATCAGTGGTGATCGAATGGTTCGGCCGCCACAATTTCCCCCATACGAAGGAAAGAAGCATGCAAGCTGACCTTCGAGAAATGATCTCAGAGTCCTATTAACTCCCCTGCTCAGAGCTTTACCCAGGGCTCCGATGGCAGAGCCAAACAGCTTGAAAGCATTACGCTAACTCGTGCACAAAGTCCGCTCTTCGACCGCGCCGGGACCGTATTTGCCAGAAATGATCCTGGCTCAAGAGGGCGCGAAGTCAGCGCAGTCGCCGCCCACCGCTCCCCACCCCGCGCACCCGTCCACGCCGGCCCCCACTCCCGCGCGCCCTCTCCTCCCCGCGCCCGCCGCCCGCACGCCCCACCGGCCGCCGCAGGGCCTTTCCCCGCAACCTCAGCGAAGAACACCCAACCGGGCCACACGGGCCCGCGAAGCCCGTACGCACAGCCGCACGCCGCACGCCGCACAGCCGTGCCACCACGCACGCCTCGGCAACGCTTACGGCGCCCCCCGCGTCACACCCGCCCCTATGCCCCCTGCGGCACCGACATCGGCTGCAACTCACCCCTCCACCACGTTCGTCACTGCCGCATTGACCCCGCCTACGAGCAGTCCCGAACACGAGGCTCCACCACGCCACGACCCGCGCAACGCACCTCGCCCCACCCCCGCCCAGCCCCCGGGCGAGCCCTGCCCCTCAACGGCAGAAAGACGACCAAGAACGGCCAGAAACAGGCAGGCCCACGCCCCACTCCCCACCCAACCGGCCACATCACCACACCGAAGCACGCCATCGCCCCACGCTGAGGCGTACCACCGCCCACACCCGCACCACACAGCACCACGACCACACGCCCAGCCCGCCCGAACAGTCACCCACCCCACATACGAACCCAGCCATCACCCGCCACACCCCGCTCCACTGCCCCCCGCCCACCAACCCGGTCACATCCCGACGAACAACCCCAAGGCAATACAACGCACGCCAGCTTCAGAGCCAGAGCACAGCCACAGCCACAGCCACAGCCACAGCCACAGCCACCCAAACACTCACGCAGAAAACCCGTACAGAAAGCTGAAAAGCCGCACCCGACAACGGGAGCGGCTCAGTTCTTCAGCTCAGGGCCAGTGGCCAGCGGCGTACGGATCAAAGGGCGTCGGACGCGTTGGCCGTCGGCCAGCTCATCCGGATGACGCCGCCCGTCTCGTCCGAGGTCACCTCGACGTCGTCGACCAGGCCACTGATCACCGCGAGGCCCATCTCGTCGTCAGCCTCGGCCGCGGCGTCCTCACCGGACGGACCGCCCGCCGTGGCGTCGCCGTCCCCGGCGGTCACGGCCCGCGGCGCCTCGTCGCCCACCTCGATGGAGAACCTCTTCTCCTCCTCGGTGAGCGCCACCCGCACCGGCGCCGTCACGCCATGGCTGACGTGCAGACCGACGGCCCGGGAGCACGCCTCACCAACGGCGAGCCGCACCTCGTCCAGCACTGCCTCGTCGACCCCGGCCCGGCGCGCCACAGCGGCTGCCACCAGCCGGGCCGTACGGACGTGCTCCGGAAGGGCACTGAAACGAAGTTCGACGGTGGCCATGCCATCCCCCTCGGTCATACCTGCCCTCTTCCACTCAGCCAAAAAGGGCGAACTCGCGGAGGGGCCGGGCCATCAGCCCGGTTCCCCCCGCCACGACGATCTTCCACCCCGCGCCCTGAGGGCGGGGCGACCGGCACCCTCAGTCGGTGGCGGCGACGGCGTCATCAACCGAGGTGTGAATGGGAAACACCTTGGTCAGGCCGGTAATACGGAAGATCTTCAGAATGCGCTCCTGGTTGCAGACCAAGCGCAGCGAACCCTCGTGGGCGCGCACCCGCTTCAGCCCGCCGACCAGCACGCCGAGCCCGGTGGAGTCGAGAAAGTCGACGCCCTCCATGTCGACGACCAGGTGGTAGCTGCCGTCGTTCACAAGCTCGACCAACTGCTCCCGCAGTTTGGGCGCGGTGTATACATCAATCTCGCCACCGACCTCGACGACCGTACGGTCGCCAACGGTCCGGGTCGACAGGGACAGGTCCACGGAACCTCCAGCACCTTGCATCGAGCGGTCGCCCCCCATGGATCGGCAGCCGCGATGGCATTCAATCACTTACCAGTAGGCGCGCACGACGCCTTGAGCCCATTGTCCGCCACGCCAGTGACAGACTCTGGGTCAATGGCCCACAATCAACTCCCGCGACCCGCCGGGATACGTCGCTCCCCGCGAGCCGTGCTGGATCAGCTCGCCGCCGGGGTGGACCGGGCAGCGCGCATCACTCATACGGAGCACTTGCCCCCGCATACGGGCAGGCATGCCGACTGGCCTCCGGAGATCCGGCCAGAAGTGATCGACGCCATCTCCGCAACCGGCATCGACCGCCCCTGGAGCCATCAGGCCCAGATGGCGGAGCACGCGCTGCGCGGCGATTCTGTGATCGTCGCCACGGGCACGGCTTCGGGCAAGTCGCTCGCCTACCTCGCGCCCGTACTCAGCGCACTCCTCGACGGCGGCGAGGTCGGGGCGGAGGCTGCGGAGACGGGCCCTTCGGCTCCCCCCGGCCTCCCAGCCCCCGCCCCCTCCCCACCCACCTCCACCTCCACCTCCACCTCCGGCGGCCAGGCCGGCGCAGCGGGCCCCGATGCCGTTTCCCGCCCCGCTTCCGGCGTTTCCCGCTCCGGTGCCCCCTCCGTTGGCCACGCCGCGGCAACGCCGGCCCCTGCGTCGGAGGCCGAACCGGAGTCAGGTCCGGGCCCCGCCGACGGCGCCCGGCCCGCCCAGGCAGCCGCGCCACCGCGACCCGGCCAGCCCCGCACCACGGCCGCCGCCCGGCAGGGCGCACGCGCCGGCGCGACCGCCCGCGGCGGCAAGCAGACGGGCGTCCGGCGGGCCACCGCCCTCTACCTCGCCCCCACCAAGGCGCTCGCCGCCGACCAGCGCCGGGCGGTGAGCGAACTCGCCGCGCCGCTCGGTACCCGGGTCCGCGCCGCGGTCTACGACGGCGACACGCCCGTCGAGGAACGCGAGTGGATCCGCGGCTACGCCAACTACGTCCTCACCAACCCGGACATGCTGCACCGCGGCATCCTGCCCGGCCATCCACGCTGGTCCTCCTTCCTGCGCGCACTGCGCTACGTCGTCATCGACGAGTGCCACACCTACCGCGGTGTCTTCGGCTCGCACGTCGCCCAGGTGCTGCGCAGGTTGCGCCGCGTCTGCGCCCGCTACGGCGCACAGCCCGTCTTCCTCCTCGCCTCCGCCACCTCCGCGGACCCCGCGCGGTCGGCCGCCCGTCTCACCGGCGTCACTCCCGTCGAGATCACCGAGGACGGTTCGCCGCGGGGCGAACTCGTCTTCGCCCTCTGGGAGCCGCCGCTGACCGAACTGCACGGCGAACGTGGCGCCCCCGTCCGCCGCACCGCCACCGCCGAGACCGCCGACCTGCTGACCGACCTGGCCGTCCAAGGCACCCGTACGGTCGCCTTCGTACGCTCACGACGCGGCGCCGAACTCATCGCGCTCATCGCCCAGGAACGCCTCGCCGAGGTCTCCGCCGGCCTGCGGCACCGTGTCGCCGCCTATCGCGGCGGCTACCTCCCGGAGGAGCGCCGAGCGTTGGAGCGCGCCCTGCACAGCGGCGAACTGTTGGGCCTGGCCGCCACCACCGCGCTGGAACTTGGCGTCGACGTCGCCGGGTTGGACGCCGTGCTGCTCGCCGGCTATCCGGGCACCCGTGCCTCGCTGTGGCAGCAGGCGGGCCGGGCCGGGCGCGCCGGTCAGGGCGCGCTGGCCGTTCTCGTCGCCCGCGACGATCCGCTGGACACCTATCTCGTTCACCACCCCGAAGCCCTCTTCCAACAACCGGTCGAATCCACCGTGCTCGACCCCGACAACCCCTACGTGCTCGCTCCGCACCTGTGCGCAGCAGCGGCCGAACTGCCGCTGACCGAGGCCGATCTCGACCTCTTCGGCCCGGCCGCCCCCGGACTGCTGCCGCAGTTGGAACAGCGGAAGCTGCTGCGCCGCCGCGCCACCGGCTGGCACTGGACCCGCCGGGAGCGCGCCGCGGACCTCACCGACATCCGCGGTGGCGGCGGCAAGCCCGTCCAGATCGTGGAGGCCGCGACGGGCCGGCTCCTCGGCACCGTGGACGCCGCCGCAGCGCACACCACCGTCCACGAGGGGGCCGTCCACCTCCACCAGGGCCGTACGTACCTCGTCCGCCACCTCGATCTGGAGGACTCGGCCGCCCTCGTCGACCAGGCCAACCCGCCGTACTCGACGACGGCCCGCGACACCACCGGCATCGCCATCCTGGAAACCAGCGCGGAGATCCCGTGGGGCGATGCCAGGCTGTGCTTCGGGTCAGTTGAGGTCACCAACCAGGTCGTCTCCTTTCTCCGTCGCAAGCTCATCACCGGTGAGGTCCTGGGTGAGACGAAGCTCGACCTGCCGCCGCGCACGCTGCGGACCCGAGCCGTGTGGTGGACCGTCACCGAGGACCAGTTGGAGCGTGCCGAGGTGACGGCAGAGGCCCTCGGCGGCGCGCTGCACGCCGCGGAGCACGCCTCGATCGGCATGTTGCCGCTGTTCGCCACGTGCGACCGCCTGGACATCGGCGGCGTCTCGGTGCCCCTGCATCCCGACACCCTGCTGCCCACGGTGTTCGTCTACGACGGGCACCCGGGCGGCGCCGGCTTCGCCGAGCGGGCTTTCCACACCGCCGCGCGTTGGCTGACGGCCACCCGCGAGGCGATCGCCTCCTGCGAGTGCGCCTCCGGCTGCCCGTCCTGCATCCAGTCGCCCAAGTGCGGCAACGGCAACGACCCGCTGGACAAGAAGGCCGCCGTACGGCTCCTCACCGAACTCCTCACCCAGGCGCCATCCGCTGTGGACCCGCCGTCGGCGTAACGTCCGGCCCTCGACGAGTGGCCGACGAGCCCTCGTTCCCCCGCGGCACCGGCTGTCCCCGGACGGGCCGTCGGTCCGGCGCCGGTATCGGGTCCGCCGCGAGCGCCACCACTCTGCGCGCGCCCACGCGCCCCGGCGGGGGTGTGTCCCGGCTCCGGGTGGGGCCGACCGCCCCGGTCCCCGCGGTCCGCGCCCGGTCGGGGTCGCCCGCCGTGGGGCCGGGCAGGTCGCTGGTGGGCGGCCCGGCGCGAGCCCGTACGCGGGGCACGAACTTCCCCGATACCCCCGCCGGCAGGGCTGACATCACGCCTGCCGCCGGCACCTCCACGGTGAGGTCGGCGATCTCACCCCGTACCGCACAGCGGACCAGATGTGCCCCTTGGGCCCGTGCGACGCGGCCGGCCAGGGTGCAGGCTGCCCGTTCGCCCTCCAGCGCGTGGTCGGCCGCGGCCAGGGCCGCCAGGTCCGCCGCGCCGCCGGCCCGGTGCCGGGCGGTCACCACGGAACCCATGGTCAGCAGTGCGGCGAACACCGCGCACAGGGCCGTGGCCGCCACCGCGGCCCAGACCGTGGCCATCCCCCGGTCGCCCCTCCACCGCCGGCCCTCAGTGCGGGGTCGCGTCACGAGGCCGGGCAGCCGCCGCGGTTCAGTGCGCTGCGATCGTCTCCTCCGCAAGGGCAACCGCCTCCCCCTGCAATCGAACGGCCAGCGGGCCGGGCCCTGCCGTACGGGCCTCCACCCGTACGCGTACGAGGTCGCCGTCGTGGTGCACGGTGATCTTCGCGCCGTGCGGTGCCGCCGCGCGGGCCGCGGCCAGAGTGGCCTGCGGCGACTCCGATCGGGCCGCGGCCCGCGCGCCGGCCCGGGCCGCGTCGACGCACTGGATGTGCGCCGATGCGGCGGTCAGACCCCACAGCAGTGCCACTGCGAACAGCGCCAACGTCGGTAGCACCACTGCGGCCTCGGCGCTCACGGAGCCTCGGTCGCACCGGCGTGAGCGGCCCAACCGAGGCCGGCTGTGCGCCCCCGGCGCCCGTGCTCTGCTACAGCGCGCCTGCTCGCCCCGCGCTCTAGAAATTCGCATGGAGCGCCTTCTCGATGACCGACTGGAGCGCGCCGTTCACGGCCCCACTCGTGACCACCTTGTACAGGACCGCGGCGAAGGCACACGCGGCGATCGTTCCCACGGCGTACTCGGCGGTCGCCATCCCCGCGTCCCACCTGCCCCGCAGCGCACCGCGCCCATGCGACACCCGGCGCGTCCGCCTCTGCACAACCTCGTTGTTCACCACTTCGTTCCCCATTCCCTCGATGCTTCGTACGTGTCTGATGCTTGTCATGGGCATCGATCCGCCCCGGTCCTTGCCGTGTCTCAGGTGGCCAGGAGCCCCTCCGCCAGTCCGATCACCACCGGCGCCACACCGATCAGCAGGAAGGCCGGTAGAAAGCACAGGCCGAGGGGGGCGGTGGCCAGTGCGCCGGCGCGTCTGGCCCGGGCCGTGGCCTGTCGGCCGCGGTCGGCGCGGCAGTCCGCGGCCAGGCGTGCAACGGGTTCGACGACGGGTGCCCCGGTCTCCATGGCCCTGCTCAACACTCGGGCGAGCCCGGCCGCCCCGGGCAGCGCGCCCAGCCGGTGCCAGACCACGGCGGGCTCCCCGCCGAGGCGCAGTTCCGCGGCCACCTGACCGAGACGGCGCCCCACCGGTCCGTCCAGCGAGTCCCCCACCGCGTCGGCCGCCTCGCAGGGCCCGGCGCCTGCGGCCAGGCAGGCGCTCAAGAGGTCTGCGGCCAAGGGAAGTTGGGCTGCCGCAACGGCCGCCTCGCGCGCGTCCAGTACCCCGTCTCCGGTACCGGGCGCGGCCTTCCTCGTCTCCTTTCCGATCATGTCGGCGTGTACGCGTTGCCATCTCCAGGCGCCGTACGCCAGGGCGAGCCCCGCGCCGTAACCAGCCCACCCCTGGATGACCAGGGGTGGCAGGCACCCGCAGCCGAGTGCGCTCAACCCGATCCGTACGATTCCGACTCGGCCCACTCGGGCGCGGCTGTGCTGCTGCCGGTGCGGTAGCCGTCCTCGGCCCGACGGCGGCGTCTGCTCACAGTCGGGCCACAGGGCCGCACGGCGACGGCGGGCGGACCGCCGCCCTCGCGCCGCGCCGACCAGCAGCGCGATGCCTCCAGCAAAGCACGTGAGCGAAAGAGCCGTCCCCAGCCTGTGGATAACTTCTACGGACAGCACTCGCTCACCCCTTCAGCCTTGCCAGAACCGGCCTTCCGGGGTGGGTGGGCCGTCGGAGCCGCGGCCCGCCGCGCGATCCGCGCGGTCCAGATCAGGCCGGCCCACTCCAGCAACACGCCCAGGGCCAGACAGCCCAGCCCGGCAGGCGTTTCCAGCAGGATGCGCAGCGGTTCGGCCCCGAGTGCGCTGCCCATGACGAGGCCGAACACCGGCAACAGGGCGAGCATCACGGCCGTTGCCCGAACGCCCGCCAACTGTGCTGTCAGCTCAGCTCGTTGGTCACTTTCCGCGCGCAGCGCCACGGCGACCCGGTCGAGCCCGACGGCCAGCCCCGCGCCACCGTCGACCGCCGCCCGCCAACAGGCGGCGACACCGGCCAACCCCTCAGCGCCCGGCAACCTGGCGGCCTCGCGCAGCGCCCCCGGTACGTCCCCGCCGAAACGCGCCGCCGTCGTGACCGCCCGCCATGCGTCGGGGAACTGTGCCACTTCCACGGCGCACAGCGCAGGTCCCGGCTGTCGGCCGGCCCGCAGCTCGCCGGCGATCGCCGCACACAACCCGATCACGGCCGCCCGCCTACGCTCCCGTTCCCGTTCCTCGGCCCGGCCCCGCCGCCAACGCCGCCCCGCCAGAGCCGCCGCCAGCGCGCCGACCAGCGGTAATGCGGAGCCCGTCGCCAGGGCGAGCGCCATCCCGGCCGGCAGGCACGCCACTTCCCCACCAAGGTCCCGGCGCCGCACCTCAGCCCGCCCGCGCTGCCACCAACGCCGCCACGCACGACCCTGCCCCAGCGCGGCGAACAGGCCGGGAGTTCCCGCCGCCCGCTCATCCGCCCCCGGGATCGCCGATGGCGCCGACCCCGCACCGGCGGGGGCGAAGAGCAACCTGGTGCGCCGGGGCGTGCGCCCCGCCCCCAGGCCGTACCACAGGGCTGCGACCAGGCAGAGGAGCGCGGTGCAAGCGGCCATCGGCTGCACCTCCCGCAGACCGCCCGTCATGTCTCATCACGCCCTCGTGCACACAGCCGCTGCAACCGCGGCCAGCCCACCTCGCGGTGAAATTCCTGCGGCCCCCAAACGGCCGCGGGCACGGTGCTGACCAGGCCGTTCGCATCGCGCTCCAGCACATGGAGCTCGGCCAACCGCCGGTTACCGCTGCGGTCGCGCGCCAGATGGATGACCAGGGAGAGCGCGGCGGCGAGCTGGCTGTGCAGCGCCGCCCGCCCCAACCCCGCCGTCGACCCCAACGCCTCCAGCCGGGCGGGAACGTCGCCCGCCGCATTGGCGTGCACCGTCCCGCACCCGCCCTCGTGGCCGGTGTTCAACGCCGCCAGAAGGTCCGTCACCTCGGCCCCTCGCACCTCACCGACCACGAGCCGGTCGGGCCTCATGCGCAGCGCCTGCCGCACCAGGTCCCGCAGGGTCACCAGGCCGCGCCCCTCCTGGTTGGCCGGGCGGGTTTCCAGTCGTACGACATGGGGGTGGTCGGGCCGCAGTTCCGCCGAGTCCTCCGCCAGCACGATCCGCTCGCCCGGCCCGACCAGCCCGAGCAACGTGCTCAGCAGGGTCGTCTTGCCAGATCCCGTTCCGCCGCTGATGACGAAGGACAGGCGGGCGTCCAGGACCGACCGGAGCAGCCCGGCGCCCCCGGCCGGCACCGTGCCCGCTGCCACCAGCTCCGCCAGCGTGAACGCTCGCGGGCGCACCACGCGCAGCGACAGACATGTGCTCGCCACGGCGACCGGGGGCAACACCGCGTGCAGCCTGGTGCCGTCGGGCAGCCGCGCGTCCACCCACGGCTTGGCGTCGTCGAGGCGTCGCCCGGCGACGGCCGCCAGCCGTTGCGCGAGCCTGCGCACGGCTGCCGCGTCGGCGAACTGGACCTCGGTGAGCTCCAGCCCGCGCCCCCGGTCGATCCACACCCGGTCGGGCGCGGTGACCAGCACGTCGGTGACGTCGGGGAGGGCGAGGAGCGGATCGAGGGGACCGCTGCCGATCAATTCGGAGCGTAGGGCGTGCACGACGCCCAGCACTTCCGTATCGCCCAGCAGCCGGCCCTCGGCCCGTAGCGCTGCCGCCACCCGGGCCGGTGTCGGGTCGGCGCCGCTGCCCGCCAGCCGCGTACGGACCGCATTCAGCAAGGTGTCGCTCATGCGGCGGCGCTCCCCCGGGCCGGCAGCGCCCGACCCCAGAAGTCGGTGCAGAACCGTGCGAGGGGGCCGCGTTCGCTGGCGCCCGGCGGCTCGCCCGCGGCCAGTGCGGCCAGCAGCCCAGGTTCGGGTGGCAGTTCGCCGGCCAGCGGCAGTTCGAGCAATCGGGCGATCTCCTCGTCGTCCAGACCGTCCCCCGTGGGGCCCCGAACGACCACCCGCAGATCGCCGAGCACCATGCGCACGCGCGAGGAGACCCGGTGGGCCGCCGCAACCGCCCGCAGTTCGGCGGGGACGACCAGCAGGCCCACGTCGAGTTGCGCGAGCACCTCGGCCGCCGGCTCGTCCACGCGTCGTGGCAGGTCGACGACGACGGCGCCGCCACGTCGACGGGCCGCGGCGAGCACCGAGCGAGCCGCTGCCGACGGGATGGTCACCGGGCTGCCGCGGTCCCAACTCAGTACGCGCAGCGCATGCAACGCCGGCAGCGACTCCTCCAGCGCCCCGGCGGCCACCCGCCCCTGCGACTGGGCGAAGGCGGGCCAGCGCAACCCGTCGACGGCCTCGCCACCCAGCAGTACGTCGATGCCGCCGCCCAGCGGGTCGCCGTCGATGAGCATCGTGCGGTGTCCCGCGCGAGCGGCCGACAGGGCGAGCGCGCAGGCCAAGGTGCTGGCCCCGGCTCCGCCCCGGCCGCCGATGACCCCGACCGTGAGGGCCTGCCCGCCCGTGCCTTCGACGACGTCGGCCACCCGGTCCACCAGCCAGGTCTCCGCGTCGGGGAGGAAGAGGACGTGCTCGGCCCCCAGCTCGACCCCGCGCCGCCAGACACCCGGGTCATCAAGATCCCGCCCGATGAGGAGCACGCCCGGGCGGCGCGGTACGCCCGCCAATCGCGCGGCGCAGTCATCACCGACGAGAACCAGCGGGGCGCCTTCCCAACCGCTACTGCCGGACAGTGTTCCGTGTGCGACTTCCGGTGCGGAACCGGCGGCTGCACACAACCTCAACAAGTCGTCGAGAAGCTCTTCGTCTTCCGTCACGATCAGTGGACTACGGCACTGCTCGGTGCCCGATTCCGACTGACCGGAGGCATTAGTTCCAGCCAAGGTCCCCTCCTCATCTCGCTACGCGCTCCGAGTCCCGCGAACATCGCGAGGATTCGACCGTGCAGCGATCCGAGAAATCTCGGGGATCATGGTCCAAAACTGTGGACAACTCGTGGGCTGTGAATAACTCCGTCACCTAAACCGGCGACTTCCACGACTCCCCCTGGCGATTACGCACGGTTACAGTGCAGACTCGTGCCGGAAGCGAGCCGAACGGGCACCGGGGGAGAAAAATGATCAAGGGCGACGGACCAAAAGGCGTCCGGACATGCGACGACCCCCGCCGGGGGGGGAGAGCGGGGGTCGTCCCCACGGCCGACTCGGGGGGGGAGGAGCCGGACCGGGTTAGCACGGTCGCGAACGATCCGTGACTTCCATGGTGTACCCGAGAGCCTTCTCAGGCAAACCCGCACGCCGGACCTTACGCCGAATGGCGGGCCCTATGCTCAACCCGTGGAAAACCACTCCTTGCCGCGCACAGCCGCCTTCTTTGACCTGGACAAGACGGTCATTGCGAAGTCGAGCACTCTCACGTTCAGCAAGTCCTTCTACCAAGGCGGTCTGATCAACCGCCGGGCCGTACTACGCACTGCATATGCGCAGTTCGTCTTCCTCGCCGGGGGCGTCGACCACGACCAGATGGAGCGGATGCGTAAATACCTTTCCGACCTCTGCCGTGGCTGGAACGTACAACAGGTACGGGAGATAGTGGCCGAAACTCTGCATGACCTGATCGACCCCATCATCTACGACGAAGCGGCCTCCCTCATCGAGGAGCACCACCTGGCGGGCCGCGACGTCGTGATCGTCAGCACTTCCGGGGCAGAGGTCGTCGAACCCATCGGCGCCCTCCTCGGCGCCGACCGGGTCGTCGCCACCCGAATGGTCGTCGAGGACGGATGCTTCACCGGCGAGGTGGAGTATTACGCGTACGGCCCCACCAAGGCCCAAGCCATTGCCGAGCTGGCCGAGTCCGAGGGCTACGACCTGACCCGCTGCTTCGCCTACAGCGACTCCGTAACCGACATCCCCATGCTGGAGTCGGTCGGCCACCCCCATGCGGTCAACCCCGATCGCGCACTGCGTCGAGAAGCGACGACCCGCGGCTGGCCGGTCCTCAATTTCAATCGCCCGGTCCGCCTCAAGCAGCGCCTACCCGCCCTCTCCATGCCCCCGCGGCCCGTCCTCGCCATAGCCGCCGCCAGCGCAGCCGCAGCCGCCGCCGGCCTGGTCTGGTATGTCGCCCGGCGACGCACGCCTCCGCGCGGTCTCGACGCCCTTCAGCAGATCGATCGATATGCCCGAGTTTGATGACGAAAGTAAATATCTATGGCGAAGGGTTCCACTTGCCCGAGTGATGGGGTAGAAAGGAGTCAACGGCCCGCGAGACCAGGGACATCCGAGACGGAAGCCCTTACGCAGCAAGGCCCCACGGACCGCGCACAAACGCCAGGCACCCACGCGACGCCGACCCGTCGATTACGGGCCAGCCGCACCAGGAAACGGGCAAAGTCCCGACCTGATGGGCATCTGTTGAGCACGCATGGTAACCGGGCGAATGTGCCAGCGGCGGTGCCATCTCCATCTGGCACCCCCCCCCCCCCCCCCCCCCCCCCAGAGCCTCCCCGGCCAGCGCCGACTGAAGGCCCGGGCCCGGCGCTCACCGCGCATTCCATTCCGTCAGGCTGCGCCGCGCTGCAAGGCTTCGCAGACCGCGGTCGTCTCCCGTACGCCCAGCTCGACCGACCGGCCGCACTGCGCGATCCAGCCGGCCACCCCCTCCGGCGTACCGGAGACATAGCCCTCCAGGGCTCCCACGTAAGAGGCCCGCCCCTGCTCCGACCAGCCGACCTCGGCCGGGCAGATGGACTTGGGGTCCAGGCCGCCGCCCACCAGCACGATGCGTTCCGCGGCGCGCGCGACGAGCCCGTTGTGTGAGCCGAAGGGGCGCAGGGCCAGCAGTTCGCCGTGCACCACGGCCGCCACCACCAGCGCGGGCGCTTCGGTGCCGGCGAGCAGCAACCGAGCCAGGCCGTCCAGTCGACCAGCGACCTCGTCCGCATCCGGCGCCGGCAATTCGATGAGGGGTTCCGTCACACCCTCACCGGCCAGCCGCGGCCGGCCAACCCTGTCCGTCCCGCCCTCGTCTGCCCGCCCCGGCATCCCGTCACCGGCCGCCACCAGATGCAGCCGGGCCAGCACCCGCAGAGGCGACTGCCGCCAGACACTGAGCAGTTGCCCCGCCTCGGCCGTCAGACGCAGTGCGGCGCCGACCGCACGCGGCTCGCCCTCACCGCCGAAGTCGGTACGTCGCCGCACCTCCTCCAGCGACCAATCGGCGCCGGCGAGCGCCGCAGACGCGCGCGCCCCGCGGAGCGCGGCCTCCGAGGTGACCTCGTTGCTGCGGCGCCGCATGACGCGGTGGCCGTAGACCCGGTCCACGGCCTTGCGTACGGCATCGACTGCGTCAGGCACCCCAGGCAGGGCCACCAAAGCGGACAGCGGATCGGAGGTCGCACTACTCATGAGTAAGACACTACGCACATCACCGCCCCCGCCCCTCATTGGAGTGGTCTTCTTCACCAGGAGCAGCCATCAGCCCCACGCCCTCCCCTACGCTTTATGAACATGAAAATCGCGTTCGTAGGCAAGGGTGGCAGCGGCAAGACCACGCTGTCATCGCTCTTCATCCGTCATCTCGCCGCCAGCCGCGTTCCGGTCGTCGCCATCGACGCGGACATCAACCAACACCTAGGAGCCGCACTCGGGCTGGAAGACGGTGCGGACACCATCCCACCCGCTATGGGCGGCCAACTCCCGCTCATCAAGAACTACTTGCGCGGCACGAACCCGCGCATCGCCTCAGCCGAGACCATGATCAAGACCACCCCGCCCGGGACCGGGTCACGGCTGCTACGCATCGGCGACGGCAATCCCGTCTTCGCCACGTGCGCCCGTACGGTCCGCCTCGACGACGGCGAGGTCCAGCTCATGGCGACCGGTCCGTTCACCGAGTCGGACCTCGGCGTGGCCTGCTACCACTCCAAGGTCGGCGCCGTGGAGCTGTGCCTGAACCACCTGGTCGACGGCCGGGACGAATTCGTGGTGGTGGACATGACGGCCGGCAGCGACTCCTTCGCTTCGGGTATGTTCACCCGCTTCGACATGACGTTCCTGGTGGCGGAGCCGACCAGGAAGGGCACCGCGGTCTACCGGCAGTACAAGGAGTACGCGCGGGACTTCGGGGTTGCGTTGCGCGTGGTGGGCAACAAGGTGCAGGGCCCCGACGACCTCGACTTCCTCCGCGACGAGGTCGGCGACGACCTGCTCGTCACCGTGGGCCACTCCGAGTGGGTGCGGGCGATGGAGAAGGGCCGCCCGCCCCGGTTCGACGCGCTGGAAGGGACCAACCGGCAGGCGCTGCGCACCCTCCACGAGACCGCGGACGCCGCGTACGCCGCACGCGACTGGGAGCGCTACACCCGCCAGATGGTCCACTTCCACCTCAAGAACGCCGAGAGCTGGGGCAATGCACGTACCGGGGCGGATCTGGCCGCCCAGGTGGACCCGGCGTTCGTCCTGAGCGAGCAGCCCGTCGCTAGCCCGCAACCGGCCTGAGTCGCCCGATCAGTTCGCTGCCGAACGGCTGTCTCACGTCCCTGGGTGACTGTGCTGCGGCGCGCGGAGCGGCGCCTGCCCGCTCAGTGCCGAGCAGTACGCCCAAGGCGTGGGACGCCCGGGTGTCCGGACGAGTGCCCTGCTCCTCCGCGGGCGCGGCGCCGGGCGTCCGCCCGCTGGGGGCCTTGCCCACGGCTGGCGCAGCAGGGGTCGCGAGGTAGTTGGCCCAGCCGCCCTTGGGACGCTCACCAACGTCGAGCTTGCGCAGTTTGTCGAGCACCCGTGGGTCCTGGGCGTCCATCCAGTCGGCCAGTTGCTTGAACGACACGCAGCGCACGTCGGGGCGCGGGCATACCTGCTTGATGGTCTCCTCGACGGCGCGCATGTACGTTCCGCCGTTCCACGACTCGAAGTGGTTGCCGATCAGCAACGGCGCCCGGTTGCCGCGGTAGGCGCGGTTGAACGCCGCGAGCAACCCATCGCGCATCTGGTTGCCCCACGCGGCGTGTTTGGCGCGGTCCCCGCGCGTGGTCCCGGACTGGTTGACGAGGAAGTTGTAGTCCATCGACAACGTTTCGAAGGCCCGTCCCGGCATCGGGACCTGCTGGAGCGGGAAGTCCCAGATGCCGCCCCGCTTGGCGGGCCAGACCTGCCGGCCCCCGGACGCACTGGCGTCGTAGCGGAAGCCCATGGAACGCGCGGCGGGTATCAGGTTGCGCTGGCCTTCGAGGCACGGCGCCCGGCCGCCGACCAGCTCGGCGCTGTAGTCGAACGGCAGCGGCTGCGCGTCGCGCAGCCCGGTGTTGGTCTTCCAGTTCTTGACGAACGATTCGGCCTGTCGGATCTCACTCCGCCACTCCTCGACCGACCAGGTGCCGACGCCGCGGTCGGGCCCGCAGAAGTGGCCGTTGAAGTGGGTGCCTATCTCGTTGCCGTCCCGCCAGGCGCCGGCGAGCTGTTCGGCGGTGTCACGGATGCCCTTGACGTCGTTGAACCCGATGTCCGACGCACCGGGAGCGTGCTGCGGCGGGTGGTACAGGTCCTTCTTGGCGCCGGGGAGCATGTACACCCCGCTGAGGAAGTACGTCATCGTCGCGTCGTACTTCTCCCCCACCTTGCGGAACCGGGAGAAGAGCCGTTGTCCGTCCTCTCCGGCGCCGTCCCACGAGAAGACGACGAACTGCGGTGGACGCTGTCCCGGCCGCAACGGCTGGGGGTTCGGCTGCCGGGGTTGGACTCCGGTGTACGCGGTCGAACCGTCGCCTATCAGGCGAAACGGCTTGGCGGCCTTCGGCGCCGGGGCCTTCTCCTCGCTGTCCGCGCCCGAACCGTCCGAGCCGCCGGAACAGCCGGCTATGCCGACGAGTATGGCCGTCAGCGCTAGCCCTGCCGTGGCCTTCCGTGCCGCTGCCATGTTCCACCTCGTTCCCGACCGCGAGCGCCCGCCGAGAAGCGGACAAATTTCCCACAAGTCAGTAAATAGGTAAGAAATGACACGCCTTTCTAAACCGGCGCTCACTCGATAGGTGGAATGACTGGCGCCACCGACCAGAACCCCTTCCGGTGGCCTTTACCTAGCATTACGATTCGTTTACCGATGCTTGAGAGTGACGACCCGAGTACGCATCGTCATCACTCCCGGCGGGCTCGCCCCTTCACAGCACCACGCCTTGGCCGAGCCCTCGCGTCGCTGCCGGTCTCTCACCCATGGCCCGGCGCACAAGCATCGACTCGGCCTCGCCACGTCCACAGCCCCTTCGGTGGCCTCGGCCCGGACCGCCCATCACCCGTGCGCTGCTCCCGTGAACGCCCAGCAGCCCACCTCGGTAGACCGCGTCCCACCACCACGGCCTCGTTCAGAATCCGCGCGACCCCGGAGGAGACGGGAATGTTGCCACCCTGGAGTCACTTCGACCGCACCACCGCACGCCGCGACCTGTCCGCCTCCGTCGTCATCTTCCTCATCGCCATCCCCCTCTCGCTCGGACTCGCCCTCGCCACCGGAGCCCCACCACAAGCCGGCCTGATCGCGGCCGTGGTCGGCGGCATCCTGGCCGGACTGCTCGGTGGCGCACCGCTCCAGGTAAGCGGGGCGGCCACCGGACTGGTCGTGGTCACGGCCGACCTGGTCGGGCGGTACGGCTGGCCGGCCACGTGTGCAATCACCGTGCTCGCCGGCCTGGTCCAGATCGCGCTGGGAGCCCTGCGCGTCGCCCGCGCCGCGCTCGCGATCAGCCCGGCCATCGTGCACGGGATGCTGGCGGGGATCGGCATCGTCATCGCCATCGGCCAATTGCGTGTCCTCCTCGGCGAGCACCCGGACGGCTCAACCGTCGACAACCTCACCGCCCTGCCAGGTGAACTGCTCCACCCGCACGTGTCGGCGCTCGTGGTTGGCCTGGCCACCCTGGCCGTGCTCGTGGCATGGCCCAGGCTGCCGGGCCGGGCCGGGCAGCTCGTTCGGCTGGTGCCGGCACCGCTGGCCGCAGTGGTTGCGGGCACGGCCCTGAGCAGCATGCTGACCGTCCCCCGAGTGGACCTGCCCGCCCTCCGCCTCCACGGGCTCCCGCAGATGCCGGACGGGCCGGTGCTCGGGGTGGTCGCCGCCGTCCTCACGGTCACCCTGGTCGCCAGCATGGAGTCGCTGCTGTCCGCCGTGGCGATCGACCGCATGCAAGGCCCTGACCCCGGCGCCAGGGCCGCGCCCACCAGGCTGGACCGGGAGTTGTCCGGGCAGGGCGTGGCCAACGTGGCCTCCGGGCTCCTCGGCGGGCTACCGGTGGCGGGTGGGGCCATGCGCAGTTCGGCGAACGTGAAGGCCGGGGCGGCCAGCCGCTGGTCCACCGTGCTGCACGGCTGCTGGGTGCTGCTGTGTGCCGGGCTGTTGGCTGGGGCACTCGAATGGATTCCGGTGGCGGCCCTCGCCGCGCTGGTGATGATGGTCGGCGTGCGGATGGTGAGCTTCGCCCACATCAAGCACGTACGGCAGCACCGGGAGTTCCCGGTGTACGCGGTCACCGTGACGTCGGTCGTCTGCTGCGGCGTGCTGCCGGGAGTGGCGATCGGCGGAGTGGTCGCCATCGGCATCGCCTTCCGTCGGCTCACCCACATCCAGGTCACCACCGCCGGCGAGGCCGACTGCCTGCGGGTACGGGTGAATGGCCAGCTCACCTTCCTCGCCGTGCCCATGCTGAGCCGGACACTCGGTCAGCTCCCGCCCCAGCGCGGTGTCGTGGTCGAGCTGCACGGGTCGTTCATGGACCACGCCGCCTATGACGCGATCCAGTCCTGGGCCCGGAGGTACCGGGCAGCAGGCGGGTGGGTGCAACTGGGCGGGCGCGCCGGGCGGGCCCTCGTGGAGCCGGCTGGCGTACACGCCCACGCGCCGCCGTGCCGCCCTTGGACGCCTTGGCGCAACCACCACTGCACCCGCCCGGCGGCACAGCTACACAGAGGAGAGTCCGGCAGAGGGCAGCTCCTGGGTGGGCTCAGTGCCTTCCAGCGACACACGGCTCCACTGGTACGGGATGAGTTGGCGCGCCTGGCGAGCGAGGGGCAGCGGCCCGGCCAACTCTTTCTGACCTGCGCCGATTCACGGCTCGTCACCAGCATGATCACCTCAAGTGGCCCGGGTGACCTGTTCACGGTGCGCAATGTCGGCAACCTGGCGCCGCCGCCGCACGACGAAAGCGGCTGCGATTCGGTGGCCGCCGCGATCGAGTACGCGGTGGAGGTGCTCCAGGTGAGTTCGCTGACGGTGTGCGGCCACTCGGGGTGTGGTGCGATGCAGGCACTGCTCGCCTCTGGCGGTGCGCCGTCGGACAACACGCCCCTCTCCCGTTGGCTGCGCCACGGAGGGCCGAGCCTGGAGCGTCTACGTCGGTTCAAGGAGCAGTCCGACCGGCCGGCGGGCCCGGACCTTGAGGCCAGGCACCTGGGGCCTGGCCATGGAATCGGTGGCGAAGGCGTGGGGCTGAGTGGCCGTCAGGTGGCGGACGACACGGAGTTGCTGGCCCTGTTGAACGTACGGCAGCAGCTCGACCACCTGCTGGCACAACCCTGTGTGGCGCGCAGGGTTCGGGAGGGCGCCTTGGCGCTGCACGGGATGTACTTCCATGTGGCGGAGGCCCAGGCCTATGTGATGGATCCGGCGTCCGGGGTGTTCTCCGCCATCCCGGCCGAGAGCACACCGCTGGTCGAGTATCAGGACGGCGGCCACCACCGGGCGCCGGCGCCGCCGGCAGGCGCGGCGCTGGCCGCGGAACACCCCGGGCACGACTGCCTCGGACCCGAGGGGCCGGGCCACGGTGACCGGCGGGCGCCCGCTCGGACTCCAGAGCTGGCGCGAGCGGGGACCGTCGTCCCGCGGCCCGAAGCTCGGCATCTGGGTGAGGACCGTCTCGGCCGTCGCGGGGACCGGCTCACGGATGTCGACGCCCCCGGAGCCACGCGGGTCACCCGCTCCGAGACCGCAGCGGGCGCCGCACCGAGGGCTCTGGACCCGAAGCGCCCGATGCCGAGGGAGGAGTGCCCTTAGTCACCTAGTCACCGGGTACTTGTCTGGGCCACGGGCTTCCCCAGGTCGCGGGCGCACCCGGACCACGGGCTCGCTCGGCCGCCTGGGCCACCCGAGCCACCCGATCGTCCGCCGGACCGATGTCGGTGGGCCGGTGTCGCAGGGCCGGTGTCGCAGGGCCGGTGTCGCAGGGCCGGTAGTCACCCGAATCACTGAAAAAGCGACTTCCGCTCGAAGCCGCTGGGCGTCAGACTCCACCCTGCCGCCCCGCCGCGGGAGCGGTGAGACGAGATATGGAGGAGCGCACCTGGGACCGGCGTACCGACATTCGTGCTGATCAGGACCTGCCGTGGAAAGACAGGGAGGGTCACGCATACAGCACGAGGAACGTCACCCAGTAGAGGTCTACACCAATTTTTACCAACAACCCTTGTCAGAGCGTGCCGCCGGCTGATGAGCTATGACCTGGGACACAACGGGCACCCTGGGAATGGGAGAAGTCGTGAGCAACGAAAGCCTGGCCAACCTGCTTCGTGAGGAGCGGCGTTTTGCGCCACCCGCCGACCTGGCCGCGAACGCCAACGTCACTGCGGAGGCGTACGAGCAGGCGAAGGCTGATCGGCTGGGCTTCTGGGCCGAGCAGGCTCGTCGGCTGAGCTGGGACACCGAGCCGACCGAGACGCTGGACTGGTCGAACCCGCCCTTCGCGAAGTGGTTCGCCGACGGCAAGCTGAACGTCGCGTACAACTGCGTCGACCGGCACGTCGAGAACGGGCTCGGAGACCGCGTCGCCATCCACTTCGAGGGTGAGCCGGGCGACTCGCGTGCCATCACCTACGCCGAGTTGCAGCGTGAGGTGTCGCAGGCGGCCAACGCGCTGACCGAGTTGGGCGTGCAGGCCGGCGACCGGGTCGCGATCTACCTGCCGATGATCCCCGAGGCCGTGATCTCGATGCTGGCGTGTGCCCGCATCGGGGCGCCGCACTCGCTGGTCTTCGGCGGTTTCTCGGCCGACGCGCTGGCGACCCGGATCAAGGACGCCGACGCCCGCGTCGTGATCACCGCCGACGGCGGCTACCGGCGCGGCAAGCCGTCGGCGCTCAAGCCCGCCGTCGATGAGGCGCTGACCCGCCCGGGCACCGAGGACGTCCGCAGCGTGCTCGTGGTGCGGCGCACCGGCGAGGACACGGCGTGGACCGAGGGCCGCGACGTGTGGTGGCACGACCTGGTCGGTCGCCAGTCCGACCAGCACACGCCGCAGGCGTTCGACGCCGAGCACCCGCTGTTCATCCTCTACACCTCCGGCACCACGGGTAAGCCCAAGGGCATCCTGCACACCACCGGTGGCTACCTGACGCAGATCTCGTACACGCACAACGCGGTGTTCGACCTGAAGCCGGAGTCGGACGTGTTCTGGTGCACGGCCGACGTCGGCTGGGTGACCGGCCACTCGTACATCGTCTACGGGCCGCTCTCCAACGGCGCCACGGAGGTGCTGTACGAGGGCACGCCGGACTCGCCGCACCAGGGGCGCTGGTGGGAGATCGTGCAGAAGTACGGGGTGACGATCCTGTACACCGCCCCCACCGCCATCCGGGCGTGCATGAAGTGGGGCGACGACATCCCGGCCAAGTTCGACCTGTCGTCGCTGCGGGTGCTGGGTTCGGTCGGCGAGCCGATCAACCCGGAGGCGTGGATGTGGTACCGGAAGCACATCGGTGCCGAGCGGACGCCGATCGTCGACACCTGGTGGCAGACCGAGACCGGCGGCATCATGATCAGCCCGCTGCCCGGCGTCACCGCGACCAAGCCGGGGTCGGCCCAGGTGCCGCTGCCCGGCATCGCGGCCACCGTGGTCGACGACGACGCCAACGAGGTGCCGAACGGGGCCGGCGGGTACCTGGTCCTCACCGAGCCGTGGCCGTCGATGCTGCGCACCATCTGGGGCGACGACCAGCGCTACCTGGACACGTACTGGTCCCGCTTCGAGAACCGGTACTTCGCCGGTGACGGTGCGAAGAAGGACGAGGACGGCGACATTTGGCTGCTGGGCCGAGTGGATGACGTCATGCTCGTGTCGGGCCACAACATCTCCACCACCGAGGTGGAGTCGGCGCTCGTCTCGCACCCGAAGGTCGCCGAGGCGGCCGTGGTCGGCGCGGCCGACCCGCAGACCACCCAGGCCATCTGTGCCTTCGTGATCCTGCGCGGTGGGGCGACGGAGGACGAGGGACTGGTGGACGAGTTGCGGGCGCACGTCGCCAAGGCGCTCGGCCCGATCGCCAAGCCGAAGCGCATCCTGCCGGTGGCGGAGCTGCCCAAGACCCGTTCCGGGAAGATCATGCGGCGGCTGCTGCGGGACGTCGCCGAGAACCGTGCGCTCGGCGACGTGACCACGCTGACCGACTCCTCGGTCATGGACCTCATCCAGACCCAGCTCCCGGGGGCGGCCAGCGACGACTGATCCGCGGCGGACGGACCGCCTCCCGAAGTGACGACGCGCCGGGCCCGCCCGGCCCGGCGCGTCGGCTGGCCCCCGGCTTCCCGGTGCCAGCCCCTCACCCGCACGCCGCACGCCCTGCCTTCGCCCTCAGGCCCGCAGCCCCACCACCGCACCCCGGCCCATCGGGCACCTGTTGAAAACCGCAGGTCAGAAGGTGCGCAGCGACCTGTTTGGCGAGTGTTGTCGGGAGGAAAGGGCGAGCCGGGGTGGGGCGGAGTTGGGCCGTTCCAGTTAAGCTAGGGGCCGTCGCGTAAATTTAGCGACAAAATCACAGGGCGCGCCGGGAAGTCTGGTCGGCATACACCACAGGTGTATCCACCGTCCGTCCCGCCCCCGGAGGTCAGCCCGTCGTGGCCGCACCCAGCAAGCGTACGTTCCTTGGAAGACTGTCCCTGCCGGAGCGCAACTACGTTGCGGAAGCGCTCCGTACGGAGACGGTCGGCGGGGTGTTGTT
Organism: Streptomyces sp. 796.1; assembly: GCF_047525675.1. NCBI lineage: Bacteria > Bacillati > Actinomycetota > Actinomycetes > Kitasatosporales > Streptomycetaceae > Streptomyces > Streptomyces sp. 796.1. Next base: position 105,269 of record NZ_JBLIWA010000011.1, read on the forward strand.
GCTCGTCGCGGCCATCTCGGCGCTGCTGCTCGTCAATACGCCGCTCGGCGACACCTACGACGACGTCAAGAACTTCTCCTTCGGCCCCGACTCGCTCCACCTGCACCTCAGTGTCGGTGCCTGGGCCCAGGACGGCTTGCTGACCATCTTCTTCTTCGTGGCCGGCATCGAGCTCAAGCGCGAGTTGGTCTCGGGTGAGTTGCGCGATCCGAAGGCCGCCGCGCTGCCGGTGATCGCGGCCGTGTGCGGCATGGCGGTGCCCGCCCTCGTCTACACCGCGATCTCGCTGAGCGGCGGTGGCAGCCTGGCCGGTTGGGCGGTGCCGACGGCGACCGACATCGCGTTCGCCCTCGCAGTGCTGGCCGTCATCGGTACCGCGCTGCCCGCCGCACTGCGCGCGTTCCTGCTGACGCTCGCCGTCGTCGACGACCTGTTCGCGATCCTGATCATCGCGATCTTCTTCACGACGGACATCAACGTCATGGCGCTGGTGCTGTCGTTCGTGGGGCTCGCGCTGTTCTGGGGGTTGCTGCGCCTGGGCGTGCGCGGCTGGTACGTGTACGTGCCACTGGCCGTGGTGATCTGGGCGTTGATGCACGCGAGCGGGGTGCACGCCACGGTCGCCGGGGTGGCCATGGGGCTGATGCTGCGGTGCACCGTACGGGAGGGTGAGGAGCACTCCCCCGCCGAGCACATCGAGCACCTGGTGCGCCCGCTGTCGGCGGGGCTCGCGGTGCCGCTGTTCGCGCTGTTCGCGGCCGGGGTGTCCATCTCCGGCGGGGCGGTCGCCGACGTGTTCACCAAGCCGGAGACGCTGGGCGTGGTGCTCGGCCTGGTGGTCGGCAAGACCATAGGGGTGTTCGGCGGCTCGTGGCTGGCCGCCAGGTTCACCAAGGCGGAGCTGAACGAGGAGCTGGCCTGGGCCGACGTACTCGCCGTGGCCTCGCTCGCGGGCATCGGCTTCACCGTCTCGCTGCTGATCGGCGAGCTGGCCTTCCCCGACGACCCGCTGCTGGCCGACGAGGTCAAGGCCGCCGTCCTGATCGGCTCGGTGCTGGCCGCGGTCTGCGCGAGTGTCCTGCTCAAGCTGCGTAACAACAAGTACAAGAAGTTGTACGACGCGGAGGAACTCGACGAGGACGAGGACGGCATCCCCGACGTCTACGAGCGGGACCAGCCCGAATACCACCTGCGGATGGCGGCGATCCACGAGAGGAAGGCCGCTGAGCACCGCAGACTGGCGGAAGCCGCCACTGCATCGCACAGCACCGACAGCGACGGTCCGGCATGATCTAAGTGGCTTCAGATCCGCGGCAGGCTGGTAGAAGCTCCGAAGCACGTCCGTATGCGGCCCCCGCGGGCCAGCACAGCAGAAGACACGAGGGAGACAGGCGATGAGCGCAGCCGACGAGGGCGGGAACCGTAGCCTCGGACAACTGGTGTCCACGGCCACCAGCGAGCTGTCCGCGTTGGTCCACGACGAGATCGCGCTGGCCAAGGCCGAGATCCGGCAGGACGTCAAGCGCGTCGTGATGGGCAGCACCGCGGGGATCGTGGCCGGTGTGCTGCTGCTCTTCTCGCTGCCGGTGCTGAGCTTCGCCCTCGCCTACGGGTTCCACGCCTGGACCGACCTCGGTCTGGCCTGGTGCTTCCTGATCGTCGGCGGCATCTACTGGCTGTTCGCGCTGACGCTCGGTCTGCTGGCGCTGGCCAAGTTCAAGAAGGTCAAGCCGCCGCAGAAGTCCATCGCGTCGGCGAAGGAGACGGCCGCCGTGCTGGGCAACGTCAAGCCTCACCCGCGCGCGCCGGGCGAGGCCGTCCCCGCCGGCGCCCACGTTGTGTCACGCTCGACTGCATGACGGCTCCCGAACCCCCTGCTCGGCTCGCGTCCGTCGTACGTCCCGACGGTCCCTGGACCCATCGGGACGTCGCAGCGAACGGCGCCAGGTTCCACATCGCCGAGATGGGCGAGGGGCCGCTGGTCCTGCTGTTGCACGGCTTTCCGCAGTTCTGGTGGGCGTGGCGGCACCAGTTGCCCCGGCTGGCGGAGGCCGGGTTCCGCGCGGTGGCGATGGACCTGCGGGGCGTCGGCGGCAGTGACCGCACGCCGCGCGGCTACGACCCGGCCAACCTCGCGCTCGACGTCACCGGCGTCATCCGCTCGCTCGGCGAACCGGACGCCGCCGTCGTCGGGCACGACCTCGGCGGCTACCTGGCGTGGACGGCCGCGGTGATGCGGCCGAAGCTGGTGCGCCGGCTGGTGGTGTGCTCCATGCCCCATCCGCGGCGCTGGCGCTCGGCCATGCTCGGGGACGTCAGACAGAGCCGGGCCAGCAGTCACGTGTGGAGCTTCCAGCGTCCCTGGCTGCCGGAGCGGCAACTGGTCGCCGGCGACGCGGAACTGGTCGGGCGGCTGATCAAGGACTGGTCGGGGCCGCGGCTGCCGGAGGTCGAGGACGTGGACGTCTACCGGCGGGCGATGAGCATCCCCTCGACGGCGCACTGTTCGATCGAGCCCTACCGATGGCTGGTGCGTTCGCTGGCCCGTCCCGACGGGGCGCAGTTCTACCGGCGGATGAAGCGCCCGATCCGGGTGCCGACCCTGCATCTGCACGGCTCGCTCGACCCGGTGGCCCGGGTGCGCAGCGCGGCGGGTTCGGGGGAGTACGTCGAGGCGCCGTACCGCTGGCGGCTCTTCGACGGGCTCGGCCACTTCCCGCCCGAGGAGGACCCGATGGCGTTCTCGGCCGAGCTGATCAACTGGTTGCAGGACCCCGAGCCCGACCGCTGACGCGGCCGATGCCTCGCTGCCCGGCCCGCGCGGGTGTGTGCGCGGGCGGGCCCGTACGGGGCGGCGCCGGGCGTGCGCCCCACCACGGGCGCGGGTTCGAGCGCCGGCCGGTGGGCGCGCCGCGGGCCTGACGGGTTTTCGGAAGGGCTGTCGAAGCGGAGATGCCCAAGAGGGGTACGCGGGGCGAGCGCACCGGGTAGCGTTTCCGTGCGCCGTTCGGGTTGCTGAAGCGCTGGTGTGCGCCGGCGCACCGTCCCTTCCCGGCACCGGGTCGGGCCTCGGGCCAGATACCGCGGCGGGGCTGTGGCCAGCGGCTTCCACTTGCCGCTCGCATAGGCCAATTGACGGACCCGCAGGTGATTACCGACCTTGGGCCAGGGGCAGAGTCCGGGGTATGGGCTGGACGCACGACTACCGTGACGCAGCGAACGACCGCGGCCCCGACGCCGCGCTGACCGTCTCCGAGCGAGGTGGCTCCGGACACGCACCGGGGCACGACCCTCATATCGGCATTCCCCGCATCATTCGACGCCGCGCCCGCTGGGTGTCGGCGCGATTGCGCCATCCACGTAGCCGCTAGCACCCTCCGGCACCCGGTCCACCCGCCCCGGCGCGCGGTGACCTCCGCTGCCCGCTCCCCCGCACCCCTTGCCGCCCGGCGCACGCCTCGCGGCGCTCATGCCGCAGGGGTTTGTGCTGCCTGCGGGGCCGGGCTGCGGGCGCACGCGAGCGTACGTCGGTGTGCATCTGCGGACATCTGCGTCCGCCCGTGCACGGCTGCGCGGCTGCGCGCGGCGCGGCGGGCTGACGGGGTGTACGGGACCGTACGGGGCGGGTTACGGCCGTGGCCCGCGCGTGCCGGGTCACGCGTGCTGAGCCTCGCGTGCTTGGCCTCGGCGCGCCGGGTCACGCCGTACTTGGCCTCGTGTTCCGGGCCTTGCGCGCCGGCGTACGGGGAGTTGCTCGGGCCGGGCCTTCGAGGGCGGTGGGGCCCGCGGAATCCCGTCGCCGTGCGCGCGGGGCGGGTGTCGTACGCCCCGGCTCCGGCGCACGGGCGTCTGGGCCAGGGCCGTACGCCCCAGCTCCGGGGCGACGTCTGGACCGGGACCGTACGCCCAGACTCCGGGACCGTACGCCCAGGCGGCACCGCGCGAGCGGGGCCGGGCGAGCCCCGTGCTCCGGAAAGGTCCGCGCCGCGCCCCGCCTCCGCTACATCGCGCAGCCCTGCGTGTCCGCCTGGGTGGTGGCCGTGCGGCCCTCCTTGATGTTCTGCTGCACCTCGCTCGCGGTCAGTGCGTAGCCGGTGTTCGCGTCGTCCAGGGAGCGGGCGAAGACGACGCCGTAGACGCGGCCCTCGGGGGTGAGCAGCGGGCCGCCGGAGTTGCCCTGGCGGACGGTGGTGTAGAGGGAGTAGACGTCGCGGCGGACGGTGCCGCGGTGGTAGATGTCCGGGCCGTTGGCCTCGATACGGCCGCGTACGCGGGCGGCGCGCACGTCGAAGTCGCCGTTCTCCGGGAAGCCCGCCACGATCGCGCCGTCGCCGCTGCCCGCGTCGCCCTCGGCGAACCGGAGCGCGGGCGCGCGCAGGGCGGGGACGTCGAGCACGGCGATGTCGCGCTTCCAGTCGTAGAGGACGACCTCCGCGTCGTACAGCCGGCCCTCGCCGCCGATCTGCACCGTCGGCTCGTCGACGCCGCCGACGACGTGGGCGTTGGTCATCACGCGGTGCGGCGCGTAGACGAAGCCGGTGCCCTCAAGAACCTTGCCGCAGCCGGACGCGGTGCCCACCACCTTGACGATGCTGCGGCGCGCCTGGTCGACGACGGGGCTGTGCGCGAGCTTCGGGTCGGGGGCCGGTACGGAGGTGATCGGCTCCTCCGCGAACGGCGCGAAGACCTGCGGGAACCGGTTCTCCGCGAGGACCGAGCTGAAGTCGGCGAACCAGGTGTTGGCCTCCTCGGGAACCACCCGGGCCACCCCGAGCAGCACCTTGGAGTTGCGGACCTCCTTGCCCAGCGTGGGCAGCGAGGTGCCGGCGATGGCGGACCCGATCAGCCAGGCGACCAGCAGCATCGCCACCACGTTGACCAGCGCACCGCCGGTGGCGTCGATGGCGCGCGCGGGCTGCCAGGTGATGTGGCGGCGCAGCTTGTTGCCCAGGTGGGTGGTGCACGCCTGCCCCACGCTGGCGCACAGGATCACGATCACGACGGCCGAAAGCGCGCCGAAGGAGCCGGGCGCGGCGTTGTCGGTCGCCTGGTCCCAGATCACCGGCAGCAGGTAGACGGCGACCAGGCCGCCGCCGAGGAAACCGGTCACCGACAACACGCCGACGACGAAGCCCTGGCGGTAGCCCACTACGGCGAACCAGGCGGCGGCGACCAGCAGCAGGATGTCCAGCACGTTCACGAAGTCACCGTCTCACGCACGCCAGTCCAGCGGGACGTGGCGGTCCCGGTCCCACGGCCGTTCCCAGCCGGCGAAGTGCAGGATGCGATCGATCACTCCGGCGGTGAAACCCCAGACCAGGGCGCCGCCGACGAGGAAGGCGGGGCCGCGGTGGCCGCTCGGGTGGAGCGCCAGGGCCCGGTTGGCGGGGTCCGTCAACTCCGCCACCGGGACCGTGAACACCCGCGCCGTCTCGGCCGGGTCGACCGGCGCGACCGGGCTCGGGCGGCGCCACCAGCCGAGGACCGGCGTCACCACGAACTCGCTCACCGGGATGTACAGCCGGGGCAGCACGCCGAAGAGCTGCACGCCGGAGGGGTCGAGTCCGGTTTCCTCCTCCGCCTCGCGCAACGCGGCGCGCAGCGGGCCGTCGCCCGCCGGGTCGCCGTCCTCGGGGTCGAGCGCGCCGCCGGGGAAGGAGGGCTGCCCCGCGTGCGAGCGCAACGTGCCGGCGCGTTCCATGAGGAGCAGTTCGGGGCCGCCGGGGGCGTGGAGACCGCCGGGGGCATGGGGATTAGCGGGGCTGCCGGGGCGTACGGGGTCCGCTGCGCGTGCGCCGGTTCGCGCGGGCTCTCCGGTCTGCGCCGCCGCCGTCCCCTCGCCGAACAGGACCAGTACGGCCGACTGCCGGCCCGAGCCGTTCTTCGGCGGCAGGAAGCGGCTGAGTTGGTGCGGCTCTATGGTGCGGGCCGCTTCGGCGACCGGGCGCAGCCAGTCCGGCAGGCCCTGCTCGGTGACGTGGACCGCCGGCGCGCCGCCGGCGCCCTCGCCGCCAGCCGCACGCCCCGCGCCCGCGCCGTACGCCAGCCGGGCGCCGTCCGCGGCGGGCTGCGGTGGCGCGGGGCGGGCGGGGCCGTGCCCGGCGCCCGGCTGGTGCGCAGCGCCGTTCGGTGCGCGGTGGGACGCGCCGTTCACCACGCTGTCTTCCGCGCCGCTCGTGGCGCCGTTCCCCGCACCGTTCGCCACGCCGAATTCCGCACCGCTCACCGCGCCGCTCGCGGCGCCGGTTGCCGTACCACCGGCCGCACCGGTTGCGGCGCCACCAGCCGCTCCGTTCGCCCTGGCGGATACCGCACCGCTCGCCCCATCCGGGCCCGTGCCGCGGTCGGCCGCCGCGCCCGCGCCACCGCGCACGGGGGACGACGCCTGGGGCGAGGCTTGGGGCGCCGCCCGGGACGGCGTCTGGAACCCCGCTCGGGGCCTGTCAGCAGCAGCCGGACGGGGGGCGGCAGGGGCGTGCGGCGAGGGCGCGGGGAGCGCGCCGTACGGGGCGTCGTCGCCGGCCGGCCGGTCGCCCGTCGCCCCACCGCCGACGGCGCCGCCGGAGCCGGTCACGGCGTGCCCAGCGCCGGGGCGGCCTTGCCCGGGAAGTCGGGCGGGGGCTTCAGGCGCTGCCCCGGCTGGCCGCCCATCTCGTACTTGAGCAGCTTCTGCGCCTTCTCCGGGTCGGTCTCGCCCTCCCCGTACGACGGGCAGAGCGGGGCGATCGGGCAGGCGCCGCAGGCGGGCTTGCGGGCGTGGCAGATGCGGCGGCCGTGGAAGATGATGCGGTGCGAGAGCATCGTCCAGTCGCTCTTCGGGAAGAGCGCGCAGACCTCGGTCTCGACCTTCTCCGGGTCCTCCTGGGTGGTCCACTTCCAGCGCCGCACCAGCCGGCCGAAGTGGGTGTCGACAGTGACGCCAGGCACTCCGAACGCATTGCCCAAAACGACGTTGGCCGTCTTGCGGCCGACCCCGGGCAGCGTCACCAGGTCGTCGAGCCGGCCGGGCACCTCGCCGTCGAAACGGTCCCGCAGCGCGGCGGAGAGGCCGAGCAGGGAGCGCGCCTTGGCCCGGAAGAAGCCGGTCGGCCGGATGAGCTGTTCCAGCGCCTCCGGATCGGCGGCGGCCATCTCGTCGGGCGTCGGGTAGGCGCGGAAGAGGGCCGGCGTCGTCTGGTTCACCCGCAGGTCAGTGGTCTGCGCCGAGAGCACCGTGGCCACCAGGAGCTGGAACGGGTTCTCGAAGTCGAGCTCCGGGTGGGCGTACGGATAGACCTCGGCCAGCTCGCGGTTGATCCGCCGGGCGCGACGGACCAGGGCGAGGTGCGATTCGGGCTTGCCCGCTTTCACGGCTTTGGCGGCTTTCGCTACCGGGGTCGAGGACTGTTCGCTCACAGCAGAACCACCTGATGCGGACGGACTCCCCTACCTCCGACGGAGGGCCCGACGGACCCCTTGCCCTGTGCTCTCACCGGCGTATTGGACACTCGGCCAGCGTAAGGCCAGCCACCGACATCCGCCCCGAGCGCAGGAAAACCACTGCACGATCGGACCCCTGCCGTAGGGTCCTTGATGCCGGTGCGTCAAACTTGTGATTGATCGCACTGTTTTACCGTCCGGCATCATGGGGACGACGGTCCCCTGTGCATGTCGACAAGGAGAGATCTCGTGGACGACGTTCTGCGGCGCGCCCCGCTCTTCGCGGCGCTCGATGACGAGCAGGCCGCTGAGCTGCGCGCCTCCATGGGGGAGGTCACCCTCGCGCGGGGTGACGCGCTCTTCCACGAAGGAGACCCGGGCGACCGCCTGTACGTGGTCACGGACGGCAAGGTGAAGCTCCACCGCACCTCGCCCGACGGCCGCGAGAACATGCTGGCCGTGCTCGGCCCCGGCGAGTTGATCGGCGAGCTGTCGCTGTTCGACCCCGGCCCGCGCACCGCCACGGCGACCGCGCTCACCGAGGTGAAGCTGCTCGGCCTCGGCCACGGCGACCTCCAGCCCTGGCTCAACGCCAGGCCCGAGGTGGCCACGGCGCTGCTGCGTGCGGTGGCGCGCCGGCTGCGCAAGACCAATGACCAGATGTCCGACCTGGTCTTCTCCGACGTCCCCGGCCGCGTGGCCCGGGCCCTCCTGGACCTCTCGCGCCGCTTCGGCGTGCAGTCCGAAGAGGGCATCCACGTCGTCCACGACCTCACGCAGGAGGAGCTGGCCCAACTCGTCGGCGCCTCCCGGGAGACCGTCAACAAGGCCCTCGCCGACTTCGCCGGCCGCGGCTGGCTGCGGCTTGAGGCCCGTGCGGTGATCCTGCTCGACGTGGAGCGGCTGGCCAAGCGGAGCCGCTGAACGAGTTTCGCCACGGGCGGCCCGGCCGAGTACGGCTCCGGGCCGCCCGATGCGTTTGCGGTGCCGGGGCCGACTGATGCGTTGGCCGCACCGGGCCGCCTTACGCGTTCGCACACCGCGCCGGTCGAAACCTCCGCCCCGCCCGGCCGACGGTCACGGGTGGGGCATTGACGGGTGGGGCGTTGACGGGTGGTGGGGCGTTGACGCGCGGGACGTTCGGGCCGATCTCGTACGGGCCGGGCCCGTGCTGAACCCCTGCGCGCGCCGAGCCCGTACCAGCGTCGCTGGCGTCCCGCACGGCCGATCCCGTACGCGGCCGACCCAGCGCGCGCGGCGGGCCCGTACCGACCCGGCGCACGCGCGCGCCGCGCCCCGCAGACCACGCCCGCCACACCCGTCCCGGCGCCCCGGTCGCCGCAGCGGCCCGAGCCCGTCTACGCCGCTGCCAGGGCGACCGTCGGATGCAGGCGGGAGGCGCGGACCGCAGGGTAGAGACCGGCCAGTACGCCGATGACGAGGGTGGCCGCGATGCCCGCCGCGATGGACCACGGAGGGACCACCGCGGTCCAGCCCTGGGCGCGGGCGAAGGCGTGGGTGGCCGCGGTGCCGAGGGCGGCGCCGGTCGCCCCGCCCAGGGCGGAGAGCAGCAGCGATTCGGTGAGGAACTGGAGCCGGACGGCGCCCCTGGTGGCACCGATCGCCCGGCGCAGGCCGATCTCCTGACGGCGTTCGAGGACCGAGATGATCATGGTGTTGGCCACCCCGATGCCGCCCACCAGGAGCGCCACGGCGCCGAGCCCGAGCATCAGCGTGGTCAGGCTCTCGTCCGTCGCGGCCTTCGCGGCGAGCGCGTCCGACGGCCGGGAGACCTTGACGTGGCTCTCGGCGCCGGGACTGACCGTACGGGCCAGGACGGCGCGTACGTCCTCCACCGTCCCGTCCGGGGAACGCTCGAAGACCGTCGACGGGTGGCCGTCGGAGTGGAAGTACTTCTCGGCCGCGGGGAAGCCGACCATCGCCACCCGGTCCAGGTTCGGCACCAGTTCGATCGGCCGCAGGATGCCGATGACCACCACGTACTCGTCGTCCAGCATGATCTTCTCGCCCGGCTCGGTGATGCCGAGGCGCTCGGCGGCGACCGCGCCGAGGACCGTGACGGGCAGGTGCTCGCTGGCCGGGTTCAGCCAGGTCCCCTTGGCGACCTTGCCGCCGAGCGCACGGAGCAGGTCCGTACGGGCCGCCTGGGTGGTCACCCCGGCGGCTCGTTCCCTGGGCACCACGTCGCTGCGGCGGACCCGGGCGTCGACGTTCGCGGTGGCCGTGGCGTGCTGCACCGGGCCGATGCGCTCGACCATCGCCACCGCGGAGCGCGGCAGCCGCACCGCGTTGCCCTGCGCGTCCTTGCCCGCCTCCACGGTGAGCAAGTTGGTGCCGAGCCGGTCGAGCTGGGCCATCAGGTCCGACTTGCTGGACTGCGACAGGCCCACCACGGCCACCATCGTGGCGATCCCGATGGCGATGCCGAGCGCGGACAGGACGACCCGGGCCCGGCGGGCGCGCAGGCCCACCGCACCGAGCGCCAGCACGTCCCGCGGCGCGAGCCGGGCCGGACGCAACCTCGCGCGCCGGCTCGCGGCACCACCCGCCGCGCCCGCCCTGCGCCCGGCGCGACCAGCCCGCCCACTACGCCGCGCACGCCTCTCTGCACTGCGCCCCTCAGCCGTACGCTCCTCAGCCGTGCGCTCCCCGGCCGCGCGGGTCGCGCCGTCCGCAGGCCGGTCCGCGGAAACATCCGCGGAAACGCTCGCGGGGACGTCCATGGCCTGATCCGTACGGTACGGCGCGGGGCCGTCCGTGGCCTGAACCGTACGGAGCGGCACGGTCTCCTCCACGGTGGTGCGCCCGGCACCAGCAACGGACCGCGGGCCGCCGCGAGTGCCGGGCAACGCCTCCCCCGCCGCCCCACGCAGCGCCTCGCCCGGCACCTCGCCGGACGCCTCGCCCCCTGCCCCGCCTGGTGCCCCGCCAGGCGCCCCGCCCGAGGTCACGGGCGGCTCACCGACCGGGCCCGCGCCGCTCCCCGCGCCCGCTCCTCCCGCCTGCTCGGCCGGCCGCTCGACCGGCCGCCCCCTATCCCGGCCGTCAGCTCGCTTCACGGTGAGCCCACCTTCTGTGTGAGGGAGTCGGAGACGATCTGCGGACGGGAGTCGGAGACGATCGCGCCGTCTCGGAAGCGGACCTGGCGCGGCAGCGACGCCGCGATCTCGCCATCGTGGGTGATCACGCAGATCGTGGTGCCCGCCGCGTTCAACTCGTGCAGCAACTCCATGACGACCTGGCCCGACGCCGTGTCCAGGGCTCCGGTCGGCTCGTCGGCGAGCAGCAGATCGGGCTCGCCGACCAGCGCCCGCGCGATGGCCACCCGCTGTTTCTCGCCACCGGACAGCTCGGCTGGCCGGTGGTCGAGGCGGTGTCCGAGGCGTACCCGTTCCAGCGCGGCGCGGGCGCGGGCCCGCCGCGCCGTCCGGGGGACGCCCGCGTACAGCAGACCGTCCGCCACGTTGTCCACCGCGTCCCGGCCGGCCGCGAGGTGGAAGTGCTGGAACACGAAGCCGATGTGGCGCGCCCGGAGCGCGGACAGTTGCGCGTCCGAGAGCCGCCGCAGGTCATATCCGGCCACCCGCACCGTGCCCGACGTGGGCGCGTCCAACGTGCCGATGACGTTGAGCATCGTCGACTTGCCCGATCCGGACGGGCCGACGATGGCCACGAGTTCGCCGGCGCGCACGGTCAGGCTCACCCCGCGCAGGGCGTGCACCCCACCCGGGTACGCCTTGGTCACCTCCACCAACTCGACGACGGGTACGGCGCCCGCCGCCCCGTGCGCCGGGTCGCGCGCCGGCCCGTGGCCCAGGTCGGCGCCGCCTCGCCGACCCGGGTCCGCCGCCTCCGCCCGGCCCCCTGTACCAGGCGGAGGAGTCGTGGCGCCGCCTCCCGCTCCGTGCGTCATTCCGTCGCCACCCCGACCTTGAGCCCCGCCCTGACCTGCGGCCCCGACACCTCGATGCGGCCGTCGGCCGTCATCCCGGTCTCCACCCGCACCATGCGCGAGCCGGCGTCGTCGACGACCTGGAGCCCGTAACCGCCGTCCGTGCCGCGCAGCGCGACGACCGCCTCCACCGGAACGATGAGCACGCCCCTGCGGCTCTCGCTGACGAACCTCACGCTCGCCGTGGCCTTCGCGTCCTCGCCGGCTACCGCCGCCGCGCCGCCGTCCAGCGTGATCTCGACCGTGATGGTGTCCTGCGCAGCCGGCTGTCCGTCGTTCGGCTCCGCGGACGGCGCCGTGCCCGCGATCTTGCCGCTCTTGGTCGCCCCGCTGGGCAGCGTCACCTCGACCTTCGTGCCGCGCGCGGTCAACGACGCCTCGTTCTGGGCGAGGTCGGCGCGGACCACCGGCCGGGTGGCGGCCACGGTGAGTACGGGCGTGTCGGGGGCGACCTGGTCGGCGAGGGCCGCATCCGCGCGGACCACGGTCACCTCCTCCGGCTGGAAGACGACGTCGCCCTGGCCGACCCGGCCGGTCGGCGTGCGGTTCAGCGACTTCTGCCACTGCTTGACCGCGGCCTCGGTGTCCCGGTCGTACCGCGGATCGACGTACAGCCGCTGCCCGTAGCCGAGCGCGACCAGATTGCGTTCCAGTTGCAGGACGTCGCTGCCGCGCGCCCCGACCTTCATCTCCCGAAAGGCGGGCACCGGCCCGTACAGCAAGGTCACCGGCTTGTCGTCGCGCTCGTAGAGCGCCTGGCCGCGGGTGACGGTGGTGCCCTCCTTGGCCGCGACGGTCACGGTGCCGGCCACCGCCGCCTTGACGGCCCGGCGCTGGGCGAAGTCGATCTTCCCGTCGACCGTCGTCGACTTCACCAGGTCGCCCCGCGTGACCTCGACGGTCTCCGGCGTCCGCGCGCCGTCGCCGCCCTGCGCGTCGGCCCCGCCCCCGCCGAAGACCAGGGCGCCCGCCCCGACCGCGGCGGCGACCAGCACGGCGCCCCCGACGACGATTCCCGTACGACGTCCCATCTACTGCATCCCGTCCAGGCCCTCAAGCAGCTTGCCCTTGCACGCCTGCCGGGCCTGCTTGTACGCGGGCGACTCGGGATCGACCTCCGGGTTCGCCGGGTTGGGGTCGCCGCCGGGGATGACGTTGCCGCCGGACATGGTCGGGTTGGTGAACTTGGGGACGCCGTTCTCGCGCATGCACTTGGCGTGCGCGAGCATCGACTCGTAGTCCTGCTGCGGGTTGCGCTTGGGCGCCAACTCGTCGGCCTTGGCCATCTCGGGGAAGCAGACGGCGTTCCGGCCGCCCTTGTACCCCTCGCCGTTGCCCTTCCCCGCGACGACCTCGTCGATCTTCTCCCAGTCCAGGTGGCCGCTGAGCCGCGGATCGGGGAAGTCGGGGAACTCGCCCTTGGTGCGCATGCACCGGACGTACTTCATCTGCGCGTCGTAGAACGCACCGCGACCCTCGCCCGCGCTCGCCTTCCCCGCGTCCTTGCCGGGCCCCGCCGAGCCGTCCTTGCCGGGGGCGGCGTCCCGGCCCGCGGTGGGTTCGTCGGTGACGGTCGCGATCCCGTCGCTGGTACGGGCTCCGCCGTCACCGCTGCCGCAGGCCACGCACAGGGCGAGCAGCGGCGTGGCGACGACGGCGGCGATCCGGTGGTGGCCGGCGCCGCGCAGCACGTCCCGGTGCGGTGGGCGCGGGGTGCCGCGGGTGGACCCGTACGGGATGCTGCGGCGGGACTCCTGCGGGGCGTCGCGGGAGCCGCTTCGGAAGGCGTTGCGAAGGACGGAGTGGAAGCTCATGCGCCTCACCGTCCGTCCGGCACATGGTGGCCGGTCCATCGGCACATGATGAGCACGTAACAATGCGCGGGGCGCCGGCCAGAACCGTGATCGGCGGGCCTGAACAGGGCAAACCCTCCCGCATAATCGGCGCCATGGCCCACGTACTGCTGATCGAGGACGACGTGTCCGTGCGCGACGGCATGGAACTCGTGCTGCGCCGGCACGGCTACGAGGTCGCCACGGCCGCCACCGGCGAGGCCGCCCTCGCCCTGCTGGCCGGCCCGGAAGGCACCGGCGTCGAACTCGCCGTACTCGACCTCATGCTGCCCGGCATGGACGGCTTCGAGGTCTGCCGCCGGCTGCGGGCCAGCGGCGCGACCCTGCCGGTGATCATGCTGACCGCGCGCGGCGACGACGGCGACATCGTGCAGGGCCTGGAGGCCGGCGCCGACGACTACGTCGTCAAACCGGTGACAGCGCCGGTCCTCGAAGCGCGCATCCGGGCCGCGCTGCGGCGCGCCGAGCCGACCGCTGCGGCCCGCGGCGAACACCACGCCGACCTGGTCATCGACCGCGCCGGGCTCACCATCAGCAAGCGCGGCACGGCGATCGCCCTGCCCCCCACCGAGCTGCGCCTGCTGCTCGAACTCTCGGCCGCCCCGGCCCGCGTCTTCAGCCGCGAACAACTGCTGCAATCCGTCTGGGAACACGGCTTCCTCGGTGACTCGCGCCTGGTCGACGCGGCGGTCGGCCGGCTCCGCGCCAAGATCGAGGACGTGGCCGCGCGCCCCCGCTACATCCAGACGGTCCGCGGCTTCGGCTACCGCTTCGGCCCGGTATGACCGAGCACGCCGGGCGGGGTGCGCGCAACGGGGAGGCCGAGGAGGCCGGGCGCCCGGAGCGCGGGCCCGAGGCCACCGGTCCGCGCGCCGGCGGCCGGCGGATGCGCAGGCGCGCACGAGAGCCGCGCCCGCCCCGCCGTGCCCTGCGCGCCCTACGCCGACTCGGCGGCCTGCGCGCCCGTCTGGTCGTCGCGTTCGTCCTGATCGCCCTGGTCAGCGCGGTCACCGCCACGGCACTCGCGTACCGCGAATCCCGTACGGCCGTACTGGAACGCAAGCAGGACGCGGTACGCACCGACGTCCGCAACCGCGTCGGACAGGCCGCGGCCGACTTCGACCTGCCTGCCGACGAGGTCGCCCTGACCCGCTTCGCCACCACCATCGCCGACGGCCTCGGCGGCGACGCCGTCGTGGTGGCCCACTACCGCTCCCTGACCGTCGCGTCCGACGCGTCGGCCGACCGCAGCCGGATCACCCCTGAACTGCGCAGGGCGGTGCGTGAAAAGAACCGGATGAGCTTCCAGCGGGTCGAGTGGCAGGGCACTCCGTACCTGGTCATCGGCGCCCCCGTCACCTTCGACTCGTTCGCCCCGTCCGGTCTCGACGTCTTCGCCATCACCTCGCTGCGGGCCGAACGCGAGGCCACGGCCGGCGTGCTCGACGCGGTACGCGAGGGCATCGTGCCGGTCGTCCTGCTCGCCGCCCTCCTCGCGCTGCTCGCCGCCGGCACCGTACTGCGCCCCGTACGCGAACTCGGCCGGGCCACCCGCCGGCACGCGGCCGGCGACCTCACCTCCCGGGTCCGGGTCCGCGGCCGGGACGAACTCGCCGATCTGGCAAGGGACTTCAACGAGACGGCCCGCGCGCTTGAGGCGTCCGTGGCCGAACTGCGCGAACAGGACGCCCGGGCGAAACGCTTCGTCGCCGACGTCTCGCACGAACTGCGCACCCCGCTCGCCGCGATGACGATGGTCGCGACCGTACTGGACGAGGACGCGGACTCCCTCCCGCCGGACGCGGCCCGCGCCGCCCGCACGGTCAGCGCGGAGACCGGCCGGCTCACCCGACTGGTGGACGACCTGATGGAAATGTCCCGCTTCGACTCGGGCGCGGCCCGGCTCAACCCCTCCGAAACCGATCTGGCGGAGGCCGTGCGCAGCACGTTGTCGCTGCGCGGCTGGACGGATCGGGTGCGGCTCGAACTGGCCGCGGACCGGCTGGCGGTGGTCGACCGCAGACGGCTCGACGTGATCGTCGCCAACCTCGTCGGCAATGCACTACGGCACGGCGCCGCCCCCGTCACCCTCACGCTCACCACGGACCCGGCCGGCGACTGGATCACCATCGCGGTGGCCGACCGCGGCCCCGGCCTGCCGCCCGACACCCTCGCCCACGTCTTCGACCGCTTCTACAAGGCCGACACCGCCCGCACCCGCTCCGAGGGCAGCGGCCTCGGCACCGCGATAGCCCTGGAGAACGCCCGCCTCCACGGCGGCACCATCGAGGCGGCCAACCGCCCGGACGGCGGCGCCCTGTTCACGCTCCGGCTGCCGTGGCGACGCCCGGATCGTGAGGTGGGTGGGGCCGGGGACACGGGTGGGGATGCGCGTGAGGATGAGGGCGTCGCGGCCCCTGGCCAGGGCCGGGCACGCGACCAGGACCGGGCACTCGACCAGGACCGGGGCCGGCTTCACGACGTCGGCCCACTCCACGACGCGGATCGGGAACGGGCCCGCCCCCAGGACCGAAAGCAGGAGGACGAAACGCGATGAGGCCCGCCCGGCGAGCGGTCGCCGCCACCCTGCTGCCCCTGGTCGCGGCGTTGTCGGCCGGCTGCGGCATCCGCCCGACCGGCGTCCTGGACGGCGGCGACGCGCCCAGCGGCCTGACCAAGGGAATGCGCCTGTACTTCGTCTCCCAGACCGGCCGCCTGGAAGCGGTGTCCCGCCCCGACATACCTGCCTACACGGCCACCGAACCGGCCAGCATCATCAAACTCCTCGGCGCGGGCCCAACCGAATCCGAACGCGCCTCAGGACTCACCACCCTGCTCTACCGCGGCAATTACGAAGCCACGGTGAAAGGAAAGTCCGTCACCGTCCGCGCCACCGACGAGTACCTGGACGCCACCGATGTCGGCGACCGCAACCTCGCAGGTCAACTCGTATGCAGCATGGCCCGAGCGCAAGCCGTCGGCGACACCACGGGCACCACCCGTACCGATGACATCCGCGTCACGGTGAGCTCGTTGAACGGGCGGATGGGCATTTTCGTCTGCTCGGACTTTTTGAAGTGAGCTACTTTTCGGAGTGGGCCACGGGGGCTACTTCTCGAAGTGAGCCATTCGCCGAAGTGGGCCACTTCCGGAAATGAGCGGGACGTTCAAGCGCCGGGACCAACACCCCGATCCCGGCGCTCGAACGAGAAGTTCAACGCCGCCAACGGTTCTGCCCCGGCCCCTGGCAGGTGTAGACGTGCCCGTTGGCCGCGGTACCGACCGCACCGGCCGGACTACAGAAGGCCCCCGGCGTCACACCGTCCACACCCCCACCGGACGCACCCCCCGACGACGTACCGCCGGAAGAGGAACCACCGGTGGACGCACCACCCGAGGAAGAACCACCGGTGGACGCACCACCCGAGGAGTTGCCACCGGACTCATCCGTTCCCGGATCAACTTCCCGATCATCGTGCCGATCCCGGTAGTCCGGCGTCCCGTCATCGTCCTCGTCGGGCAACTCTGCGGACCCGCCGCCGGGGCAGGGCTGTCCGGGGTCGGTCAGCCGCAAGGTCACCGCGGGCGTGCGCGTGGTCTGGATGTCGTCCCCCGCGTCCGGCTCGCTCGCGCACACCTCCCAGTCGTCGTACGAACCCTCCGCGGGCAACGGGTCGTTCGTGTACGCGGCCTCCGCCTCGATGCGGTCCTCCGCGACACCGAGCCCGGTCAGGCTCGTACGGGCCGCCTCCCAGGTCTTGCCCGTCAGCTCCGGCATCGTCGGCCAGGGCAGCGGCTCGCCCTCCCGCTTCGGGCAGGGCTCCCCGTCCTTCACCGCACCGAAGTCGACGGCCCCGCGCCCGTCGTCCACCCGCGACTTCTGGAAGCACACCAGCCACCCGGACCGCAGTACGATGCTCCGCCGCTGGTCCGACGCGTCATGGGCCCCCACCGTGAACCCGGCGGCCCGCGCAGACTTCTCCGCCTCGTCCAACGGTTTCCCCGCGTAGTCCGGCACCGCGGGCCGCGACGCCTCGGCCTTGACCGGCGCCCGCGTACCCGGCGAACTCGCACTCGGCTCCCCCGCCGGCGCACCGGACTTGGAGGCGACGGGCTTGGGCTCGTCCTTCTTCTCCTCATCGAGCTGCCCGCTCACCCCACCGGCAACGACCAACAGGACGAACGTCCCCACCGTGGCCCCGAGCTTCGCCCCCCACTTCCACGGCGGCAACACCCAGAGCAGGACCAACGCAGCGATCATGACGAGGAAGCCGACCATGAAGTTGATCGCGGCGAGCACACCCACGACCAAGATCAGCCCCACCGCAGCCGCCGTGCTCTTCCACCACGGCCGCGCCGGCGCGGGCACCGGCTGAGGAGAGTTGTACGGGTTCACCTGTCGTCCGTCACCCTTCTGACACGAATAAAACCAAAGCGCCAGCGAGTGTCCTCCGAGCAACGATCCGCCCGGGCCTGATTCCTTTTACGTAGGCCATGTTGTGACCTTTTGGGAGGTGGGGTGGCCGGGGGCCGGTCGCCGCTGCGGGTGGGGGCGCCCCCCTACGGCTTCACCACCGGGCGAGGGCGTCGCGGACGTGCCGCACGAGGCGTGCCCCGGTTCGCCCCTCACCAGCCGCCCTTCATACGCACCCGCTTCCTCGGAGGCGCTGTCAGTGACGACTCGTAGAGTCCCGGCATGACGACATTCCGATCCAGTAGCTCACTCAGGCGCATGGTCGAAGAGGCACGAAATATCACTGAACACGCTGGCGTACATGAACAGATCGACGTGGTACTGCGCATCATGAGCAGTCATGGTGGCGGGAAACACGGAAAGGGCAAGCCACTGGTGGACGCGCTGGAAGACGTGGCCCAACAGTGCATCCTCCATGGGGATTTCGAGCTAGCCCAGCGCTTCCAGAGGTTCGCCGAATACGCGGGCGGCAAGCTTTTCCTTGAGGCCGTTGAGAACTACTACGATGCGAAAGCCAGACAGCGAAGCGAAGAATTCATCCGTCGTCTTGTTGCCATGGGCACTGAACGAGCCGTGTCTATCTTGGAGGAACTGCGCGCCGAGGAACCAGACGCGAGTGTCACCGACGTCCTAGCCTTCTTCCAAGGGATCGCCCAGTCCATCGACCACATCGGCATCGGAGATGGCGACGGCGGAATCCAACTTGCCGCCAAGCAACTCAAGCGCCTTCAGCAGTACGGGCACATGGAGCTGGTCCTCCGGGATCTCCCCAGATCGGCCCCCGCCGAGACCGCTCGCATGGTGAGCGAGTTCATCGAAGACGCCGATGCCGGAATGCTGGCTCAGTTGCTGGAACTGCGAGCCAGGCGCGCCGCCCTCGCATCACTGCGCGAATTGGTGAACGACCCCAAGAGCTCCGAGGGCGCGCTACACGACTGCCTCAAGAACCAGGAGTGGGTCTTCGGCGGTGCCTACGTCGCCGAGTTGGCCCGCCGCCAATACGCCCCCGACACCATTCTTGACATTCCGCTACTGCGAGGCGACGGTTCCCTGCACGTGGTCGAACTCAAGCGTGCCAACATCGAAAGTCTGGTCATCCGGCCGAGCGGCCAGCTCATGCTCGGAGCCCCGGTCCACCGCGCGGTCTCGCAGACGCAGAACTACCTGAAGGTATTGGACGAGGGCCGAGAGCCCATCCTCAAACAGCATGGGATTGACGTACGCAGGGCTTCAGCTACGGTCGTGATCGGACATCCGCAGTACGTAAGCGACAGGGTCACGCCCCAACAGGTCGCGGACACTTTGCGAACCTACAACACGCATATGTCGCGCATTGAAGTGATCACTTACGAAACCTTGTTGAGTTCCGCGGAGAGGATGCTGACGTTGACGTCCTCCGAGCAGAACTCCGCGACAATTTGAAAGGCATACGGCATGAACGACGAATCCCCCTCGCTCAACCAGCTCCTGGCGAGACTCTGCGGCGGTGCCATCGACGACAAGGACTACGTCGGCTACTTCATGAACGAGCACGGTGAGGAACTCGTCTTCGCCCAGCGGCGGGGCGAGAAGACTGCCCGATTCTGGCACAGCGACATGGACTGGAACCTGCTCCAGGTCGACGACCACTCCATTCGAGTAGGCGGAATAGTGGAAGGGGTCACCACCGTGGGCGACATGATCATCGACCGTGCCGAGGCTACGTGGTTGTCCACTTGCCTGGCCGTCTCCCGCCATCTGCGCCCTGGGCGCGCCTGAGGTGCGGCTCTCCGGACCCCAGTCCCACTCGGTTGAGTCAGCAACGGGCTCCTCGGAACGCACTCCGTCAGGAGATCAGGTCAGCGACCTTCTTACTGCCTTGGCCAACGTGGTCGCTCGTGCGTCGTCGGGCCCACCGATGATGTGGTTCATGACGTAGCCAAAGGCGATGCCGTGCGCCGGATCGGCGAAGCCGAGTGAGCCACCCCGGCCTGTGTGACCAAAGGCGGCCGGTCCGGCCATGGGAACGGCGTCGGTGGGCAACATGAATCCGGTGCCGAAGCGGCTGGTCGCCAGCATCACCCGGTCCTGCCCGCTGGCCTGCTCCTCGGTCGCCGAAGCCAGCGTCTCCGGGGTGAGCAGGCGCACTCCGTCCACCTCGCCGATCAACGCGGCGTACATGCGTGCCAGCGCGTGCGCGGTACCGATGCCGTTCGACGAGGGGAGTTCCGCCGCTTGGACCTCGGGGGAGCCGAAGTCGATGTTCGCCGGGTCGGTGACCGCGAACGCCCTGTTGCTGAGCGAGTTCGGGTCGCGCCAGGCGGCGACGAGGTCGCGGAGGTCTTCGGGGACCGATTCCTCGGGCACGGTGGTGAGGTCGACGTCCGGCTTCCGATACACCATGCGGCTGACCCGGCCGCATTCACCGGGGGGCAGCCCGATGAAGAAGTCCAGTCCCAGTGGCCCGGCGATCTCCTCGGCGAAGAAGCGGCCCGGCGTACGCCCTGACACCCGGCGGATCACCTCGCCGACCAACCAGCCCCAGGTCCGGCCGTGGTACCCGTGTCCTGTTCCCGGAGTCCACTGGGGGCGCTGGGCGGCCAGGGCCGCCGCCATGGGGTGCCAGGCCAGGGCTTCCGCCATCGGAACCGGCTGGTCGAGGGCGACCAGGCCAGCCTGGTGGGACAGCAGCCAGCGCACCGGGATCTCCGCCTTGCCGTTCGCGGCGAACTCCGGCCAGTACACGGCCACTGGTGCGTCCAGGTCCAGCGCGCCGCGCTGGGCGAGCAGATGCGCCGCCGTGGCGGTCGCACCCTTGGTCACCGAGTAGACGAGCTGAAGGGTGTCCCGCTCCCACGGGCGGCCGGTGTCCGGATCGGCGACCCCGGCCCACAGGTCCACCACGGGGCGGCCGTCCTGGTAGACGCAGACCGCCGCGCCGATGTCCTCCCGCCGGGCGAAGTTCGCCGCGAACGCCTCCCGTACCGGTTCGAACCCTGCCGCGACCTCACCATTGATCACCGTCATGCCGCCCACCCTGACACTCTCGGACGCGCGATCCGAGGGCCGTGCCCTTGCCCCGGCGGCAACGATCGACTGCTTCCCGTGACCACCCAGCCTCGCAACTGGCCAACGTGTAACGAGTTTGCTCTCTTTCAGCCGGCGTCAGAGCCGTGTGACAGCAGGAGCTGTCACATCACCAGCAGGTCGAGGCCGGGCGGGCCCCACGGCCGACGGAGGCTGCCGCACGTTGCGTGGTGGCGAGCCCTCTCATCGTCGAGTACGCGGCGGTCGACTCCTAATAGGGGACTGCACCGGGGAGGGCGGGGCAGCTCGCGGTGTGGGCTGGCTGCGGACGAGGATCTCGCTGGCTCCGGCGTTTCGCCGTACCGACGTAGGCCGAGCAGACCGACGTCGGAGGATCTCCGGCCACGGCTGCCCCCCGGTCTCCGCCAGACAGCCGCCTGCAACGCAGGAAGGGCCTGATCCTCAATGAAGATCACACCCAGTTGGCACCCAGATTCCCGGATACAACGCAATCAGGGCCGGTCTCCCCGAAGGAAAACCGGCCCTGACCTGCTGTTACACAGTCGGGGTGGCGGGATTTGAACCCACGACCTCTTCGTCCCGAACGAAGCGCGCTGCCAAGCTGCGCTACACCCCGAAGCAACGAGCTCTACTTTAGCGGACTGGTCGCCGTAGACGAAATCCGGTTCCCACCCTCCCCCGCGCGGCCGACCTGGGGCGCAGGCGCAGCGCGAGATACGGGCGGGACTGGGTGGGAGTGGGGCACTGGCAAGGGCCACCTCGCCCCAGCCCCGCCCCGCCCCGCAGCGCGCCCCACCCACCCCAGTACGCCAGCCCAACCCACACACCTAACCCAGCCCCCCCAGCCACCTAAGCCCAGCCCACACACCTAGCCCACCCACACCCACCCCCACACCCAGCCACCCCCAGCAGGGGCCGGCGGTCGCCCGTAGACCAGGGCCGGCGCAGTCGGCGGCTGGTCCGCGTAGTGGAGGGGACGCGGACCCGGTCTCGGCCCGGCGGGGTCGCCGGAGGCGTGAGGTGGGTCACAGTTCAAGCTGCCCGGGCGCTGGGCCGTGACGAGGGGGCGCCGCTCGGGTCGGTCCGGGGGCCGCGCCTCACCCCTCCCGAGGAACAAGCGTCAAAAGCGTCGCTTCCGGCGGGCACGCGAAGCGGAACGGGGTGTAGCGGTTGGCGCCGCAGCCCGCGGAGACGTGGAGGTAGGCGCGGTTGCCGCCGGCTCGGTGGGTGGAGAGGCCCTTGACCCGGTCCGTATCGAGGTCGCAGTTGGTGACCAGGGCGCCGTAGAAGGGGATGCAGACCTGGCCGCCGTGGGTGTGGCCGGCCAGGATCAGCGGGTAGCCGTCGGCGGCGAAGGCGTCCAGGCTGCGCAGGTACGGCGCGTGGACTATCGCCAGGGACAGGTCCGCGTCCTGCTCCGGGCCGCCGGCCACCTTCGCGTACCGGTCCCGCTTGATGTGCGGGTCGTCCAGGCCGGTGAGCGCGATCTCCACGCCGTCCAGCTTCAGCCGGCCCCGGGTGTTGGACAGGCCGACCCAGCCCGCCGCGTCGAACGTGTCCCGCAGGTCCTCCCACGGGTTGTGGATGGCACCCACGACCGGCGGGTTCCCGTTCAGGCCGTGCCGGCCGCTGGCCTTCTCCAGCAGGTAGCGGGCCGGGTTGCGCAGCCGCGGGCCGTAGTAGTCGTTGGAGCCGAAGACGTACGTGCCGGGGAATTCGAGCAGCGGGCCGAGCGCGTCCAGCACCTCGGGGACGGCCTCCGGGTCGGAGAGGTTGTCGCCGGTGTTGACCACGAAGTCCGGGCGCAGCCCGGCGAGCGACTGGAGCCAGCGCTGCTTCTTCCGCTGGCCGCGCACCATGTGGATGTCGGAGACCTGGAGCACCCGGAGCGGTTCCATGCCCGGTGGCAGCACCGGGATGCTCACGCGTCGGAGCCGGAACGAGCGGGCTTCGATGCCCACCGAATAGGCGAGGCCGGCTGCGCCGACTGCCGTGATTCCAGCGGTGATTCCGAGAGGTACTCCGTATCGCGCACGCATACGCCCATGGTCGCAGAACCCGCGGCACCTCAAAATCACGGGGCGTTCCGCCGGGAAATCGCGGGGCGTTCCGCCGGGGCCCCTGGCAGACTCGACGGCATGACCACGCTCAAGACCAGGCTCCAGAACGACCTCACCACGGCTATCAAGGCCCGTGACGAGCTGCGCTCCTCCACGCTGCGGCTCACCATCACGGCCATCACCAAGGAAGAGGTGGCGGGCGACACCGCGCGCGAGCTCTCCGACGCCGAGGTGGAGAAGATCATCGCGCGTGAGGCGAAGAAGCGGCGCGAGGCGGCCGACGCGTTCGCCGACGGCGGTCGTACGGAGTCGGCCGAGCGGGAGCGGGCCGAGGGCGAGGTGCTCGCCGCGTACCTGCCCAAGCAGCTCACCGACGAGGAGCTGGACGCCCTGGTGGCGGAGGCCGTCGCGGAGGCGAAGGCCGGCGGTGCGGAGGGGCCGCGCGCGATGGGCGCGGTCATGAAGATCGTGAACCCCAAGGTCGCGGGCCGCGCCGACGGCGGCCGGGTCGCCGCCACGGTCAAGCGCCTGCTCGCCGGCTGAACCCGCACCACCACCGGGCGAGCGCTGGCCGGGGCTAGAGCTGGGGTTGGTGGTGACCACCGGGCCGGTGGGGGCCGCGGCCATGTCGTGGGCGGCCCGCGTGCCGTGCGCGGGGCCGCTCCCGTACGCGGCGGGGCCGACCCCGTACGAGCGGAGGCCCGTCCCGTACGAGGGTCTCGCCCGCCGCCGCCTCGCGCAGACGGGCCGGCCGGGGCGCGTCGACTACCCGCTGCCCCGGCCGGCCCGCCCGTTCACGCGAGGCCAGCCGGTCCGCTAGTCCACGCCGGGCCAGTCGCCCCGGCCGCCCCCGTTGCCGCGACCGCCGCCGTTGCCCCGGCCGTTGTCGCGGCCGTCGTTCCAGCCGCCGTCGGTGCCGCCGATGAAGTCCGGCGGGATGCTGATGTCGGGCCACGGGTCCTCGTCGCCGCCCCGGCCCGGGCGGTGCGGCTTCTTGGGCTTGCGCGGCTTGTCGTCGTCGCCGTCGCCCGGCTTGTCCTTGTCCTTCTTCTTGTCCGGGTCGTCGATCTTCACGGTG
The DNA here is from genome assembly GCF_047525675.1 of Streptomyces sp. 796.1. Taxonomy (NCBI): domain Bacteria; kingdom Bacillati; phylum Actinomycetota; class Actinomycetes; order Kitasatosporales; family Streptomycetaceae; genus Streptomyces; species Streptomyces sp. 796.1. The sequence continues at coordinate 129,153 of NZ_JBLIWA010000011.1, forward strand.
GTGAACCCGGGCGCCGGCTTGCCCTCCAGGGCGCCGGTCATGGCGTCCTTCCAGATCGGGCCGGGGGTGTCGGCGCCGAACACCTTCTCGTGGTAGACGCCGCCGATGGTGATGTTCTCCATCTCGACGTCGCGCTCGCCGGGGCCGCCGACCCATACGGCGCCGGCCAGGTTCGGGGTGTAGCCGACGAACCAGGCGGCCTTGCGGCCGTCCGTCGTACCCGTCTTGCCCGCGCTGGCCCGGCTGGAGAGGCCGGCCTTCCTGCCGGTGCCGTCCTCGACCACGCCGCGCAGCAGCGTGTTGATGGTGTCGGCGGTCTTCACCGACATGGCCCGCGAGCACGTCGACTCCGGCACCTTCAGCTTCTTGCCGCCGGGGCCGGTGATCGAGTCGATGAAGACGGGCGAGCAGTAGGTGCCGCGGTTGGCGAAGGTGGCGTACGCGTTGGCCATGGTCAGCGGGGACATGCCCTCACTGCCGAGGGTGATGGACGGCACCTGCTTGAGCTTTTCGCCGTTCGCCGGGCGCACGCCCATCTTGTCGGCCAGTTCGGTGACCGGGCAGACGCCGATGTCGCTGATCAACTGCACGAAGTAGGTGTTGACCGACTTCGCGGTGGCCTCCGGCATCCGGTACGGGCCGACCTCGCTGCGGTTCTCGTTCTGCACCGTCTCCCGGTCCCCGGCGTTGCTCCAACTGCCGTTGCAGGTGGAGACGGGGCTCGGGTACTTCATCCGGTACGGCGACGAGTACTTCTGGATGGGGGCCTTCCCCTTTTCCAGGGCGGCTGCCGCGGTGATGGGCTTGAACGTCGAACCGGTCTGGAAGCCGAAGTTCGAGCCGCCCATCCGCCGGTCGGCCGACAGGTTGATCTGGGTCTCGTTGTCGCCGAACCCGTACGGCCGCGACTGGCCCATGCCGATCACCCGGCCGGTGCCCGGCTCGACCAGGGTGACGGCGGTGGCGACCGAGTCGGTCTGGTAGACGTGCTGGCGGATCGACTGCTGCACCGCGGTCTGCGCCTGCGGTTCGAGCGTCGTACGGATCGTCAGGCCGCCCTGGTTCCAGCGCTTGGCGCGGTCCTCGGAGGTCTTGCCGAAGAGCGGGTCGGTGAGGAAGACCTGGCGCACGTAGTCGCAGAAGAAGCCGGCGCCGCGGACGGCGGTGATGCAGCCGTTCTTGGGGCGGCTGACCTTCAGGCCGAGCGGCTTCTTGCGGGCGGCTGCGGCCTGCGCCGGGGTGATGTTCTTGACGTCGGCCATCCTGCGCAGCACGGTGTTGCGCCGCTCCAGCGCCTCGTCCGGGTTGTTGACCGGGTCGTAGCGGCTCGGCGACTGGACGAGGCCGGCGAGCAGCGCGGCCTGGTCCAGGGAGAGGTCCTTGGCGCTCTTGCTGAAGTAGCGCTGGGCCGCGGCCTCGACGCCGTACGCCTGTTGCCCGAAGAACGTGATGTTCAAGTAGTTCTGGAGGATGCGCTTCTTGCCGAGTTCCTTCTCGACCTGGATCGCGTACTTCAGTTCCTTGATCTTGCGGCCGACGCTCTGTTCGGTGGCGGCGGCGAACTTGTCCGAGTCGTTGCCCGCCTCTTCGATGAAGACGTTCTTCACGTACTGCTGGGTGAGCGTGGACGCGCCCTCGGAGACGCCGCCGGACTGCGCGTTCTTGTTGACCGCGCGCAGCACGCCCTTGAGGTCGACCGCCCCGTGCTCGTAGAAGCGGGCGTCCTCGATGGCGACGATCGCCTGCTGCATGTACGGGGAGATGTGCGGGAGGTCCACCACGGTCCGGTCGCGCGAGTAGATCTTCGCGATCTCGTTGCCCTTGGCGTCCAGGACGGTGGTCCGCTCACTGAGCGGGGGCGTCTTCATGTTGGCTGGTATTTCGTCGAAGCCCTCGACGGAACCCTTGGCCGCGAGGCCGATGACGCCCGCGGCCGGCAGGGCGAGGCCGGCCAGTACGGCTCCGGCGAGCACGCTGACACCGAGGAACTTCGCGGCCTGCTGGGTCGTGGTGAGACCGCCGCCGGAGCGCTTCTTTGCCATGGAGGCAGCCTACGTTCTCATTCGCCGGACAGGCGCCCACCTGTTCGCATACGCTGTTTCACGCCAGCCCCAGTCGTACGCTGCCGCAACACCTCAGCCGTCACTCCTGTGAGTGATGAGACCTGTCCGTATTGCCGCACCTATCGGCAGATGCCCCCATTTGCCATGGGGGACCTGCACCGCATTGTCGGAAAAGACGGCAATGCCCTCAGCTCACTCCGTTGGGTGATCTGCCGCGTACGCATAGTCCGTTCGGGCCATTCAAGATTGGGCCCGCAGGGGGTGTTGCGCCCTGCCTGCCTTCCGTAACGTCCTCAACTGGCGACGGTGAATATGCCGTTTGTCGCCGTGGGGGAGCCTCAATTCGGGAGAGGACGGCGCCAGCATGGGCTGGGTAACCGACTGGAGTGCGCAGGCAGCCTGCCGCACTACCGATCCGGATGAACTTTTCGTACAAGGTGCGGCGCAGAACAGGGCCAAGGCGGTCTGCACCGGCTGCCCCGTGCGCACCGAGTGCCTCGCGGACGCCCTGGACAACCGCGTCGAGTTCGGCGTGTGGGGCGGGATGACCGAGCGGGAGCGGAGGGCGCTGTTGCGCCGCCGACCGACGGTCACCTCCTGGCGCAGATTGCTGGAGACCGCACGCACGGAGTACGAGCGCGGTACGGGCATCCTGCCCGTCGGGCTCGACGAGGACGAGTACGACCCCTACGACAACGACTACGCCGCGGTCGGTTAGCGAGGCGCCCGCCGACGGGCCGTTCCGCTCCCCCGGCGCAGGCGCCCCCTACCGGGTGCCACTGGGCCGACCCCGGATTCCGTAAACCGACGCGGACCGCGCGCTGACGTGGTCCGCCGCGGCGGTGCTGGTGCGGTGGTGCCGGTGCGAAGGCGCTGGTGCGATGGCGCTGGTGTGCGGGGCCGCAACGCCTGGCGCGTCCGGTAGGTGCGTCGTCCGGACGCGGCACAGGGTTCGGCGGCGGCACCCGTACGGGGTTCGTGTCGTCGTCTCCCTCGCGCCCCGCGCCGCCGTGGCCCCTGGTCCCGCGCCCGGTTCGGGTACGGCGTCCACCGTCCGCGCCGCCGGGGTCCGCTGTCATCCGGTGCCCGACCTCGTACGACGTCCCTGCTGTCGGTGCCCCCCGCATCGTCGCCGTTCCTGCACCATCGCCGTTCCCGCGCCACTGCCGCCCCCGCACGGTGGGCGTCTACGCACCGCGGGCACCCGCGCCGTACGGCCCCTCCGCGCCCGTCCGCTGGCGTGTCGTCATGTTGCTCCCCCATGACGGCGCCGCAGCGGAGGGGCGCTTCTCCTTCGGTCTGGGCCAGGCCCTGCCCGATCAGCCCTGCTGGGTGGCGAGGCGTTCGCCCACCGCGCGTAGCCCCGACAGGTCGTGCACGTCGCCGGGCAGCGCGGCCACCTCGGCCACCGGGACCTCCGGGTGCAGGGCCGTGAAGCGGTCCCTGGTGCGCTGTTCGCGGGCGAGCAGCGACATCCGCTCGGCGTGCAGCAGCAGCAGGCCCGCGGCCAGCTCGTGGACGTCGGCGCCGCTGTCGGACGGGGTCTCCGGGGGTTCTGCCGCTGCGGGCTCCGGGGCGTCGGCGTCCGTGGCCGCCCCGGGCCGGTCGACGGTCCCGTCCACCGAGGTCTCCGGGGGAGTGGCGGCCTCGGTGTCGGTGACCGGGTGGGTGCCGGGCTCCGGTGTCGCGCCGGGCGACGTACTGACTGGTGTGGGAGGTGTAGCGGTGGCGTGCGACCCCTCGTCGTGGGCGAGTGCATCGGTGGGGGCGGTGCGCTCTGCCGTGTCGTACGGGATGCGGGTGGTGGGCTGGGAAGGACTGTCTTCCCCTTGCCCGGTGGGCTGATCGACAATGCCGTCGGCGGTCAGATTTTCCTCTGAGTTGACCGGGGTTCCGGCTGCCGCGACCGGAGCGGCCGGCCCCTCGGCACCGCCGCCCGCCCCGCCGTCGGCCCGGACCTCGCCCGCCGCTTCCCCGCCCGTCGGCTCCTCCCCCGCCGCCGCGGTCTGCAAGCTCTCCGCGGCGGCCAGGGCACGCTCCGCGGAGAGTTGGGCCGCGCCGCTGCCGTGCACCCGGTTCAGCACGAGACCGGCCAGCGGCATGCGCTCGGCGGCCAGCCGCTCGACGAAGTACGCGGCCTCGCGCAGCGCGTCCCGCTCCGGCGCCGCCACCACGAGGAAGGCGGTGCCGGGGGCCTGGAGGAGCTGGTACGTGGCGTCGGCGCGGGTGCGGAAGCCGCCGAACATGGTGTCCATGGCCGCCGCGAACGTCTGCACGTCACGCAGCAGTTGGCCGCCGAGCAGCTTGCTCACGGTGCCGGTCATCATCGACATGCCGACGTTGAGGAACTTCATGCCGGCCCGGCCGCCCACCTTCGCGGGCGCCATCAGCACCTTGATGAACTTGCCGTCGAGGAACGAGCCGAGCCGCTTGGGCGCGTCGAGGAAGTCCAGCGCAGAGCGGCTGGGCGGGGTGTCCACGATGATCAGGTCCCACTCGTCGCGGGCCCGCAACTGGCCGAGCTTCTCCATCGCCATGTACTCCTGCGTGCCCGCGAAGCCGGCCGACAGGGACTGGTAGAAGGGGTTGCGCAGGATCGCGGCGGCGCGTTCGGCGTCCGCGTGCGTCTCGACGAACTCGTCGAAGGTGCGCTTCATGTCCAGCATCATGGCGTGCAGTTCGCCGCCGGCCGCGGCATCGATGCCCTTGACCTGGCGGGGAACGTTGTCAAGCGAGTCGATCCCCATCGACTGGGCGAGCCGGCGCGCCGGGTCGATGGTGAGCACGACGACCTTGCGGCCCCGCTCGGCGGCGCGTACGCCGAGGGCCGCCGCCGTCGTGGTCTTGCCGACCCCGCCCGAGCCGCAACACACCACGATCCGGGTCTGCGGGTCGTCGAGCACCGCGTCGGCGTCCAGCCGTGGCGCCGGGTCCATCGTCATGCCGCCTCCTGCCCGTACGTACGCCTGACGCGCGGGTGCGCGCCGTACGCCGTGCTCGTGCCGTACGCCGTGCTCGTGCTGTCTGTCCTGCTCGCGCCGTGTGGCCGGGCCGGGTCGGGCGTGCTGCTCGCCTCGTACTGGCTGCGTGTCCCGTACGGTCTGCGTATCCCGGGCGTCCCGTACGGCCTGCGCGTCCCGTACGTCCCGGGCCTGCGGCGTGCCGCGCCCGTGCCGTGCGGCGCCGGGTCGTCCGGGCGGGCGGCGGCGGGTGGGGCCTGGAGCGGTGGGGCCTGGACGGATGGGGCCCGGACGGGTGGGGCCTGGGCTGGTCGGGGCGTCGGTCGTGGGGCGCTCACGCCAGCCACTGCTTCCGCAGGTCGGCCGCGAGGCGGTAGAGCCCGGCCAGGTCGACGCCCTCGGTGAGCTGCTCCAACTCGTGTGTGGGAAGGCCGAGTCGGGCCAGTTCGGCGCGTTGGACGCGCTCCAGGCCGACCCGCTCCGCGTGCTCGTGGGCCTGCTCGATGAGCGGCTCGACCAACTGCTCGGCCCGGCCGCCGGGGCGCGCCGAACCCAGCCCGGCCGCGGCGAGCGCCCGGGCGATGCCGGCGCGCCCCCCGGTCGCGGCGAGGTCGACGGCGGCGGCGTCCAGGATCGCCGGCCGAACCATGTTGATCACCACGGCGCCGACGGCGAGGTCCTCGTCCCGCAGTTCGGCGATGCCGTCCACGGTCTCTTGGACCGGCATCTCCTCCAGCAGCGTCACCAGGTGCACGGCCGTCTCCGGCGACTTGAGGACGCGCATCACGGCCTGCGCCTGGTTGTGTATCGGCCCCACCCTGGCGAGCCCCGCGACCTCGTCGTTGACGTTGAGGAAGCGGGTGATGCGGCCGGTCGGTGGCGCGTCCATGACGACCGAGTCGTACGCGAACCGGCCGTCCTTGCCCTTGCGGCGGACCGCCTCGCACGCCTTGCCGGTCAGCAGCACGTCCCGCAGGCCGGGGGCGACCGTGGTGGCGAAGTCGATCGCGCCGAGCTTCTTCAGCGCCCGACCCGCGCTGCCCATCTTGTAGAACATCTGGAGGTAGTCGAGCAGGGCGAGCTCGGGATCGATGGCGAGTGCGAACACCTCGCCGCCGCCCGGCGCGACCGCGATCTTGCGCTCCTCGTACGGCAGCGTCGCCGTCTCGAAGAGCTGGGCGATCCCCTGCCGGCCCTCCACCTCCACCAACAGCGTGCGCCGGCCGCCGGTGGCGAGGGCCAGCGCGAGTGCCGCGGCGACCGTGGTCTTGCCGGTGCCGCCCTTGCCACTAACGACATGGAGCCTGCTCACGTCTGTGAGCCTAACCAGTCCCCTTCCGGGCTACGCACGAGGCTCCCGGCCAAGGCATTACAGTCGCCCCATGACCAAGTGGGAATACTCGACCGTGCCGCTGCTCGTCCACGCGACCAAGCAGATTCTGGACACCTGGGGCGAGGACGGCTGGGAGCTCGTCCAGGTCGTCCCGGGCCCCAACCCCGAGCAGCTCGTGGCCTACCTCAAGCGCGAGAAGACCGCGTGAGCGCCGTCGAACAGCGGATCGCCGACCTCGGGCTGACGCTGCCCGAGGTGGCCGCACCGCTGGCCGCGTACGTCCCGGCGGTGCGGACCGGCCCCTACGTCTACACCGCCGGCCAGCTCCCGCTGGTCGACGGCCAGCTCTCGGTGACCGGCAAGGTCGGCGCCGAGGTCACCCCGGACGAGGCCAAGGAGCAGGCGCGGCTGTGCGCGCTCAACGCGCTGGCGGCCGTCAAGTCGCAGATCGGTGACCTGGACCGGGTGGTCAGGGTCGTCAAGGTGGTCGGGTTCGTCGCCTCGGCGGCCGACTTCACCGGCCAGCCGGGTGTGATCAACGGCGCGAGCGAGCTGCTGCGCGAGGTGCTCGGTGACGCGGGCGTGCACGCGCGCAGCGCGGTCGGCGTCGCGGTGCTGCCGCTGGACGCGCCGGTCGAGGTGGAGATCCAGGTCGAGGTCGCGGACGCGTAGCGCTGGCGCTTGGCCCTGGCCCTGGCCCTGGCCCTGGCCCTGGCCCTGGCCCTGGCCCTGGCTTCAGGGTGTGACCCGTCCGCGGGTGGTGCGTGGGCGTACGCCGTCCGCGCCAGGGTGTGTCTCGGTCTTGTCCGTGGGGAACGGGCGCGTAGCCGTGTCGGCTGCGCGCCCGTTCTGCGTCTGTTCGGCCTGCGGTGCGTGGCGGCGTGATGGGATGGCCCTGTGAGCCGCGCCGTGGAAGACACCAACCGCCGCATGCTGCGGGCCAGGGACGCGATGGACCGGGCCTACGGGCAGCCGTTGGACGTGCCCGCGCTGGCCCGGATCGCCCATGTGTCGCCGGCGCACTTCGCGCGGGTCTTCCGGGCGACGTTCGGCGAGACCCCGCACCGCTACTTGCAGCGCCGTCGGGTGGAGCGGGCGATGTTCCTGCTGCGGGAGAGTGACCGCAGCGTGACGGAGATCTGCTTCGACGTCGGCTTCGGCAGCCCAGGCACCTTCAGCCGCACCTTCCGCGACATCGTCGGCACCTCGCCGCGCGACTACCGCAAGCAGGCGGTGGCCGCGGGCGTCCCGACGTGCTTCACGATGGCCTGGACCCGGCCGAGCGGCCCCTGAGCTTGGGCTGCCCCTGAGCGCGGGGCAGCCGGGTGTGCTGTGATCGGGGCGGGCCGGCAGCCCCCGCCGGCTGGGCAGCCCCCGCCGGCTGGGCAGTCCCGGGACCGGGCGGAGCCGACGCCCCGGCGGAGCCGCGGCCCACTTCAGCAGTTTTGGATAAGTTTTCGGCCGCGCCGCTCAGTAGCGTGAGGGACATGTTCAACGCCATCACGCAATCGCAGATATACGTACTCGACCAGGACGAAGCCCTCGATTTCTATGTCGGCAAGCTCGGCCTTGAGGTCGCCGCCGACGTCGAACTCGGCTTCATGCGCTGGCTGACAGTCGCCGTTCCCGGGCATCCCGAGCGGCAGATCCTGCTGGAGAAGCCGGGGGCGCCGGCGATGTCGGAGGAGACCGCGGCGCAGGTCCGCGACCTGGTGACCAAGGGGGCGATGGGTGGCTGGCTCATCCTCACCACGGACGACTGCCGGGGCACGTATGAGAAGTTGCTGGCCCAGGGCGTGGAGTTCACCGAGGAGCCCACCGAGCGGCCGTACGGCACCGACTGCGGGCTGCGCGACCCGTTCGGCAACCGCATCCGCTTCACCCAGCCGCTCGGCTGAGCCCAGGACCGGCCGACCGACCACCGGACGAGCCACCGGCCCCCGCGCCCCCGGGGGGCCGGGCTCCGCCCGGGGCCGACCTGCGCGCCCGGATCCGAACGCCACACCGCGGCCAGCCATCACGCGCGACCTGCCCACACACCGCGGCCAGGCTTCACGCGGCCGTCACGGTCACCCCTCGAACATCTGCGTACCAGCGCATACCATCCGGCCCATGTCCCCTACGAATGGTCTGGAGCCCGGGGCGCCGAAGGCCGGGCCTGCCGAGGCCGGCGGTACGCCCGTACGGCAAGCTGCACCGGCGGCGGCCGGGGCCGCCCGGCCGAGCCCCGCACAGTGGTACCCACCGGAGTGGCCCGACCGCATCCGTGCGCTGACCGCCGGCGAACTGGAGCCGGCCGCTCCGCGCCGGGCCGCCACCGTCCTCCTGCTGCGGGACACCTCCGAAGGACCCGCCGTCTACATGCTGCGCCGCCGCGCCTCCATGGCCTTCGCCGGGGGCGCGTACGCGTATCCGGGGGGTTCGGTGGACGCCCGCGACGGGGAGCGCGACACCGGCTGGGCCGGGCCCTCGCGCGCCGAGTGGGCGCGGCGGCTCGGGCTCGGCACCGACGAGACCGCGGCGCAGGCGATCGTCTGCGCGGCGGTGCGCGAGACGTTCGAGGAGGCCGGCGTGTTGCTGGCCGGGCCGGACGCCGGGACCGTGGTGGCCGACACCACGGGCGATGACTGGGAGGCCGACCGGGCGGCACTGGTCGACCGCGAACTGTCCTTCGCCGACTTCCTCGCCCGCCGCTCGCTGGTGCTCCGCTCCGACCTGCTCGGCGCGTGGGCGCGCTGGATCACGCCCGAGTTCGAGCCGCGCCGCTACGACACCTTCTTCTTCGTTGCTGCGCTTCCCGCAGGTCAGCGCACCCGGAACGCCTCGACGGAGGCCGACCGCACAGTGTGGATCAAGCCGGCGGACGCCGCCGCCGGATATGACCGGGGCGATCTGTTGATGATGCCGCCGACGATCACGACGCTGCGGGAACTCGCCCCGCACCCGACGGCTGCCGGCGCGCTGGCCGCCGCGCCGGGCCGCGACCTGGCGCCGGTCCTGGCCCGCGCCACGCTGCGGGACGGGGAGATCGAGCTGAGTTGGCCGGGGCACGAGGAGTTCACCCGGCGCATCGACCCCGCGCAGCGCGTACAGCCCACTGAGCCCACGCAACCCGCGCACCACGCACAACCCACGCAGCCCACAGCCGTTCCCTCCCCTCCCGCAGCCACGGACGGAGCCAGCGCATGACGGACGCAGCAGCACTCCCGGGCCAGCCGCGCGGCGGTGCCATCGCCGGGCCGGCGACCGTACGGGCGCACTGCGTGCTCGCGCCCAACCCGTCGGCCATGACGCTCGACGGCACCAACACCTGGATCGTGGCCGAACCCGACTCCGATCGCGCCGTCGTCATCGACCCCGGGCCGCTGCACGAGGCGCATCTGGCCGACGTCATCGCGACCGTCGAACGCGCCGGCCGCCGGGTCGCCCTGACGCTGCTCACCCACGGCCACGCGGACCACGCGGAGGGCGCGTCCCGGTTCGCCGAGCTGACCGGCACCGCGGTACGCGCCCTCGACCCGGCGCTACGCCTCGGCGAGGAGGGCCTGGGCGCGGGCGACGTGGTCACCACCGGCGGTCTCGAACTCCGCGTGGTCCCCACCCCCGGCCACACCTCCGACTCGCTCTCCTTCCACCTGCCGGCGGACGGGGCGGTCCTCACCGGCGACACGGTGCTGGGCCGCGGCACGACGATGGTGGCCCACCCCGACGGGCGCCTGGGCGACTACCTGGACTCGCTGCGCCGGCTGCGTTCCCTGACGGTCGACGACGGCGTGCACACGGTCCTGCCGGGCCACGGCCCCGTACTGGCCGATGCCCGCGGCGCGATCGAGTTCTACCTGGCCCACCGCGCGAACCGGCTGGCCCAGGTGGAGACGGCCGTCGAGAACGGCCACCGCACCGCGTCCGAGGTGGTGGCCCACGTCTACGCCGACGTGGACCGCACCCTGTGGCCGGCGGCCGAACTCTCGGTCCGGGCCCAGCTTGAGTATTTGCGGGAGCGGGATCTGGTGTGAGGGGGGCGGGGGCCGGCTTGTGGTCGGGAGCTCACTGCTGGCCCCGCCCTTCGCCCTCCTCCCCCGGTCGGTACCCCACCTGGGAGTGCAGGGTGTGGCGGGTTACGGGTGGGGGCGGGCCGGTTACGCGGCGCCGGGGCCGTTGAAGGTGAGGCCGTTGAAGTCCCGCCCCTGAAGGACCGGACCGTGCTGCTCGCCGCCGCTGACGGTGTTACTGGTATCGCCGTCCCCGGTCTGCGCGGCCTGCGCCTGCTGGGTCCACTGCGCGAGCGAGAGCCGGAACTGCGGGTCGTCCGCCGCGCGCTGGTGCAGGGCCTGGAGCAGTGCGCGGGCCCGCTGTGCGTCCTCGGGCGCGGCGGTCAACGCGGCCAACTCGTCCTCCCCCGTCGCCGGTACGGGGTCGCTCGTCCCGCTTTCGGGGCGCCGCCTGACCAGGGTGTGCAGTGCTTCCCACGCGCGCTGGCCGGCGGCGCCGGCCGCGCCGCTGGCCATGGCGATGAGAATTTCCACCGATATCGGGTCCATTTCTCCGCCTCCCTCGGCGACCTGCATTCAGTTTCATGGTTCCAGACGGGGCGGCTCCACGGGAGGCAGGCGAGCCAGCCTCACAAGGTAAGCGGAATTCAACCACTCACATATATGCGCCAGCTTCGATAATTGCCCGCCAGTCCCATTCCGCACCGACCGAACGATTACACCCCAAACGCCCAACACGACGCCCAAAACAGACATGCGGCACCGAAGCGCCAAAAGCGCATCGATGCCGCACTCCAGGGTTCGTCAACCAATAACGCCTGGTACGGGGCCTAGCCCGTGCGCCGTGACAAAGGCGATACAGGTGAAGGTGACGAGAGCCTGCAGCATTCGAGCCACTACCTTACTTCTTTCCTCGTGATACCAACAAGAGAGAAACGTTTCGGGGGCCCCGCTATGACGCTGCGGGGCCTCGACCCGTAATGACTATAACGCATTACTTGCGCAAAGATCGACGCCGCCAAAAATTCTGAGCTACAGGTAACGCGTTGACAGCGCCGGTGCTGATTACAGAGCACTGGAGCCTACGAGATCGGCGACGGCAATACGCAGAGTTAGTTAAGCTCTCCAATTTCTTCGCGCGCCCCGTCGCGCCGACGTAACCCCAGCAACGCATTCGCCGCACGCTCGGCCTCGACCGGGGCACCAATGCGCCGGCTCACCGACAGGCTCTCCTCCAGATGGCACGCCGCCCGCTCCACAAGGCCCAGAAGCTGTTCGGTACAGGCCAGGTCATAGAGCGCCTCGATCTCCTCACCTGCCGCACGGATGCGGCGGGCCAGCACCACCGCTTCCGCGTGCAGCCGCACGGCTTCTTCCCCCCGGCCGGCCGCACGATGGGCTAGACCAATGCCGTTGAGGGCGATCGCCTCCGAGCGTTGGTCGCCGATCTCACGCAGGACGGGCAGCGTCGCCCGGTAGAGGGACAGCGCCTCGCTCGCCTCCCCCAGCGAAACGAGGGTCCTGGCCAAATTCATCTGCACGACGGCGCGATACCTTCTACTTCCCGACCTCTCCACGCTTTCGAGTACTTCTCGATAAGCACGTTCCGCGGCTGCCGGGCGCCCCGCCTTACTATGCAATTCCGCCATGTTGTTCAGGATTATGCATTTCCCCTGGAGATTGCCCATTGAATCGAAGGCGGCCAACGCGCTCACGAAACAGTCGAGCGCTTCGTCAAACTCCGCCAAGTGGAGATGCACAATGCCAAGCACGTTACGGCTGCGCGCGATCTGAAATGCGTCACCGGTCCTCAGCATCGACTCCACAGAGCGCTGCTGGAGTGCCTGGGCGGCGGCGTACTGGCCGGTCTGCCAGAGCGAAATGGAGAGCTGGTGCGCGCTTTCCCCCTCCAGTTTCGCGTCCTTCAGGAAACGGGCCGATTCCAACGCTTCCTGCGCCATCGAAATACTATCCTCGTAACGCGACCCATGATTGTAAATAACGCTGAGATCGAGCATCGCCCGCGTGCGCGCGGCGCCGTCGCCCTCGGCGTCCCAGTAGGCGACGGCCTGCCGAAGCAGCGGCTCGGCCGTCGCGAGATGGCCTTCCATGCCCAGGAAACCCGCCAGCACGTGCACGACCATCGGGAGCTGGCAGCCGGTGCCGTGCTCCACGACCCAGTTCAGCGCGTCCAGCAGGTTGGGGCCCTCGGTGATCAGCCACTGCTCCGCCGCCTGCGCGTCGGTCGCCTCCAGGTCCGCGGCGAGGATCGCGGACAGGTCGCAATCCATGCGCGAGCGGTAGGGGTACGCCAACCGGTCGGCGGCGTCCGCCGCGCCCACGTAATAGGCGACGACGTCCCGTACGGCCCGCTCGGACTCCTCGCGGGACTCGACTTCACCACTCTCCATCAGCGAGCGCGCGTACCTGCGGAGCAGATCATGCATCGTGAAACGGTGCGGCGTTGGCTCCCGGAGCAAATGCCGCGCCAGCAACTCATCGACGACCCGTTCCGTTACGGCGAGCGACAAACCCGTTACGGCGGCCACTGCCGGCGCCCCGAAATCCACCCCGCCGAGCAATCCAATACGCCGGAAGACCCGCTGCTGTTCACCGGAGAGCGCGCGATAGGACATCTCAAAAACATGAGTGATCGACCGCTCACCATCGCAGAGTTCAGCGAGGTGCCTACCGCTTCCGGTCAACTGCCGCAGCAGGTCGCCGGTGCTCCAGGAGGGTCGGGCGAGGAGTCGGCTGGCGGCTATCTCCACGGCAAGCGGGAGATGGCCACATATCCGCACGATTTCCGCTACTTCTCCTTCGTCGGCACCCGGCCGTGCCCCCACTCGCTGATGAAAGAGTTCCATCGCGTCCGTATGCGACAGCACCCCGAGCGAGAGGGCCCGCACGCCGGGCAGCCCGGGCAGCCGGCGGCGGCTGGTCACAATGACTGCCGTGGGCGAGCCCCCGGGGAGGAGGGGCCGGACCTGGTCGGAGTCGACCGCGTCGTCGAGGATCACCAGCATCCGGCGGTCGCGCGCAAGACCCCGCCACAGCGCCACCAACTCATCCGTCGCGTGCGGGAGTTCCTTGACGTCCATGCCCAGCAGGCGAAGGAGTTCGGTCAGCAACCGGGCGGGCTGCGGCGCCGTCCGCCCCGGCGCGCGACCGCCCAGGTGGAGGAAGATGCGCCCGTCCGGAAAGCGCTCGCGCAGTTGGTGCGCCACGTGCACGGCGAGCGACGTCTTGCCCACCCCGCCCATTCCGTTGATGGCCTCGACGGTGACCACCATGGCAGCGGCCCCGCCGCCCTCGGTCAACGCCGAGCCCAGCCGGCCGAGTTCCTCCCGTCTGCCGACCCACGGGACGTCACGCGGGAGGTTGTCCGGGACGTGGCGCGCGGCGCGCGGGCGCACGAGTTCCGCGCTTCGGGCCAGCCCCGCGCTCCGCCGCTGGACGAGCTCGGCGGCCGGCGCCCCGGCCAGGATTCCCTGCTGCACCCGGCGCAGGCGTCGCCCCGCGTCCAGCCCGGTCTCGCGCGCGATGCGCTGCTGCGTGGCCTGCAACAGCCGGGCCGCCTCGGCCGCCCGGCTCCCCCCGTACAGCGCGATGGCCAGGCGCTCGGCCAGCGCTTCGTCGGCGGGACGCTCCCGCACCAGCGGGGTGAGTACGGGAATGGCGTCGACGAACCGTTCCATGCTGATCAGGATGTCGGCCCGGGCCATCGCCGCGGCCAGGCACGTCTCGCCGACGGCGGCCCGCAGTTGGTCGGCCCAGGTGCCGCTGATGCCGGCCAGCGCCTCGCCCCGCCACAGGCCGTCGGCCCGTTCCAGGAGGCGCAGTGCGGCCTCGTCGTCGCGGCTGTCGCGCAGCGACCGCCCGCGATTGACACAGTTCGTGTAGTGGCAGAGGTCGACCAGTTCGGGGTCGACGTTCAGCACGTACGAATGGGTCAGGCTGGTGATCTCCGGCGCGTCGCTCCCCGCGATGCTCAGCGCGCGGCGCACCCGTGAGATGTGGACGTGCAGTGATTCCCTGGCCTTCTTGGGCGGATGGTCGTCCCAGACGCGGTGGACCAGCGACTCCATGCTCACGGTGCGACCAGCGTCCCAGGCCAGCGCCGCCAGGGTCAGACGGGTCTTGATGGAAGGGAGTTCGCCGCGTTGACCGGCCGCCCGCACTTCGATCGAACCCGAGAGTCGGATCTCTAACGCCACCAGCGCCCTCCCGCCGGTAGGACCCCCTGTTAGCCGTACTTTCGAGGTTCCCACGGAGGGTTCGTTACCGACCATACGAGGGCGAAAGCAAGTCTGAAATTCACCGAGGAGTGCATGATTCCGTTCATCCTGCTGATCGGTGCTGAAACCTTCCCGCTCCTGGTACTGCCTCCTTCGCTGCCTCCGGAGCGGGGCCGAGCCGGCCGTCTGAGGAGTCCTGCGCATGTCGAGTTCGCCGCCCCACAGCCCCGACGACCTGCTCTTCCTCCTGCTGACCCACAGTCTCGAAGAACACTCGCTGGCCTGGCGGGAGTTGGCCATTACGGTGGCCACGGCCCGTACGGACGACGACGTAGTCCCGCTACTGAACCTCTCCCGTACGACACCGCAGCAGAGACGATCCGCGTGTCGACAACTGGCTGAGAAATTGCGCCAGATGTGCGCGCAGGACACGCTGCTCGCGGGCGCCGTGACCGACTGGATGCGGCGTCACGGCCGGCCGCGGGCAGCCCCCGGGACGGCGGCCACGGTCAACGAAATCGGCGGCAACTCGGTCATAGGAGGACCCGCCATACAAGCCCGCGACATCCACGGCGACCTGCACTTCCACCTGCCGCCGACCGATGCCGCGCCGCACCGGACCCGGCAGCGGCAACTGCCGCCCATATCACCACTGTTCGTCGGACGCGAAGCCGACGTGCGAACTCTGGACAGGTTACGGGACGAGTCCTCGCCCCACGGGCCGCGACTCGTCGTCACCGGCCTGCCGGGCGTCGGCAAGACCACGCTCGTCGTCCACTGGCTGTTGCGGCAGGCCGGCCGCTTCCCCGACGGTCACCTCTACGCTGACCTGGCAGGACACCTGCCGCACGGCCCCGAGGGTGCCGGTTCCCCCGATGCGGTGATTGAGCGGTTCCTGCTCGCCCTGGGAGTGCGGCGCATCCCGTCCGACCCGCCACAGCGCACCGCGCTCTGGCGGTCGGTGACCTCGGACCTGCGGCTCGCCCTGGTGCTCGACAACGCCCGCACGGCCGCCCAGGTGCGCCCGCTCCTGCTCACCTCGTCGACCGGCATCACCGTCATCACCAGCAGGAGCGCACTCACCAGCTTGCAGGTCGACGGGGCGCTGGTCCACCGGCTGGCCGCGCTGCCCACGGAATCCGCGGTCGAACTGCTGGCGGCCCGCCTCGCCGCCCGGGTGGCCGAGGAACCGGCAGCAGCGCGCGAGGTGGTCACCCTCTGCGGGCGTCTACCGCTGGCCCTGTGCGTGGTCTCCGCACAGCTAGCCCCCCGGCCGCACCGTTCCCTATCCTCCCTCGCCGGCACCCTGGCCCAGGGCCACGGGGCCATCGACCATCTCCACGTCGACGGGGAGGCCCCCATCCGAAAAGCGTTGGATTCGTCGTACGACCTGCTGGCCGACGAAAGTGCCAGCCTGTACCGGAGGATGGGGCTGCTGCCCACCGATCGCTACGACCTGTTCCTGCTGGCGGCCGTCGCCGGCCGGGGGCAGGAACAGGGCGCCATCCCGATGCTCGACCTCGCCGTGCAGGACCTCGTGGAGGCGAACCTCGTCGAGGAGGTCGGACCCGACACCTACCGGTTCCACGACCTGGTGCGGTCCCACGCCCGGCTGCTCGGCGAGGAGCGGGAGAGCGGCGGCGCGCAGGAGGAGGTGCTCCGCAGGTTCGTGGAGTGGTGCCTGTGCACGGCCGCCAGCGCCGAGGCCATCCTCACCCCGAGCCACCGGCTGGCCGGGCACGACGTGCAGCCGACCGGCGTCAACCCCACCCCGCTGGCCGGGCCGGCGGAGGCGCTGGAGTGGTTGGACGCGTACCGGCACGCGCTCATGGAAGCCATCCGGCACTGCGCCCGGGTGGGGTGGGACAGTTCGTGCTGGCGCCTGGCCGATGTGGCGTGGCCGCTCTTCCAGCGGCTCCGCCCCACCGAGATGTGGACCGAGGCGTACCGGCTCGGCCTCGACGCGGCGCGCAGGAGCGGGTCCCGGGCGGGCGAGGGGCGCATGCTCAGCTCGGGCGCGATCGCACTGCGCGACGCGGGCCGGTACGAGGAGGCCACCGGCTGGTACGAGCAGGCCCTCGACCTGGCCCGGGCGGGCGGGGACGCCCGCCAGCAGGCGCAGGCCCTCAACGGCCTCGGCCACCTCCACCTCCTGGCCGGGCGCTTCGAAGACGCCAGGACCCACCTCGAACAGGCCCTGGCCATCAGGGAGTCCATCGGCTACGAGCGAGGGGCCGCGCTCTCGCTGCGCCGGCTCGGCGAAGTCGCGCTGCACTCCGGTGACCTCGCGGCAGCGGCCGGACACCTCCAGCGGGCCAGCGACCGGCTGGGGGCGATGAGCGAGGTGTACGAGGCGACGAGGGCCCAGGCCCTCCTCGGCCACGTGCTCGTCCGCAGCGGCGACCACGTGGAGGGGGTGCGGAGGCTGCGGCTGGCGCTGGCGCGCTTCCGGAGCGGGAACTCCCGCTCGGAGCACTGGGAGGGGAACTGCCTGGAGTGGCTCGGCATGGCCGCTCAGGTGCACGGCGACCGGGAGGCGGCGGCGGAGCACTACCGGGCCGCGGCCGAGGTGTTCCGCCGCCCCGACCCGGGCGCCGCAGCGCGGCTGGAGGACCGGCTGCGGCACCTGTAGCCGCAGCCGGCCCCTTGCCCGCGCCACTCAACTTCTGACGCGTTCATGACACTAGATACTGCGTACGCCCCGCGCACGTTCGGCGAGCACACCGACGTGGTCCGGCCCCACGAGCCCGCCCGCAGGCATCACCACCGCGCGCGGCGGTCGCATCCGGGCGGCCGGGACCGGTCAGCGAGCACGCCTCAGCACCGCACGCGGGGCCTCACGCGCCGACGGCCCGCCCCAGCCACTCCTGGTTGACGGACAGCTCCCACTCCGCCAGGGGAGACGGCTGGGGCAACGGGGGCACGACCACCGGCCGGGCCGGCTCCCCGAGGCCCAACAGTTCGTAGACGATCGAGCGCATCCGCTGGTGGAAGCGGCCCGGCACGGAGGACAGCGAGGCGGCCACCCGCTCGTACTGCCCGTGCCTGCGGGTCCGCGCGGCGTACTGCAACTGGGCGTCCAGCGGGTGCAGGGGCGAGATGACCGGTGCGGCGGCGGCCAGCAGGGCCGCCGGGGAGTACGCCGCGATCTCGCGCTGCGGGCCGGACGTGAGCAGCATCGTGGCATCCGTGAGGGTGCCGTACGCGGAGAGCGACCCGTGGTCCCCGATGACCCAGTCCGCGGCGATCAGCAGCGGCTGCCAATCGACCTCCGGTGGGATGACCGCCACCCCACGGCCGCCGCAGCCGGCGAGCCAACTGTGCACCTGCCACGTACCGTGCCCGGCGAACACATTGGGATGGAGCAGCAGGGCGACCCGGTACCCCGCCGGAAGCTGCCCCAGGAGTTGCGGCAGCAACGCATCGATCCGGCCGAAGGCCGAGGCCGGCCCCCAGGTCGAGGAGACGACCACCAGCCGTTCTCCGGCCGCCATGCCCAGAGCGTCGCGGTAGCGCTGGCGGTTCGGCACGGCGGCCATGATGCGGTCGACGCAGGGGTCCCCCGCCACCCGCGCCACCGGCAGGGCCTCCGGGCACGAGCGCGCCAGTTCCTTCAGGGACCGTTCGTGTGCGTAGACCACCGCCGCCGGCACCACGCGCCCGTCGTGCAGCAGGTGCTGTCGGCTGAGCATGCCGGGCCACCTGGTCTCGCCGGGCGCCAGCAACGAACGGTCGGTGAGCAGCTTGTTGTGGCCGGCCCCGTGCGAGATGCGCACCACCGGGGCCCGCAGTTCGTGCACCCCGCGGGACCCCGCCGTCAACGCCAGGTCGAAGTCGGCCCGCAGCGCCTCCTCCCAGGGCACGGGCGTGATGCCCAGGCTCCGCAGGTAGTGGGTGACCCCGTTGCCGAAGGCGTGCGGCGGGGCCGTGAAGACGACCTGGATGCGCAGGTCACCTTCCAACAGGTTGAAGACCTCCTTGAGTCGTTGGGCGAAGGTCATCGTGTGGACGAGCACGAGCACGCGCTTGCAGTCCCGTACGGTCAGCCAGTGTCCTTCCTCGATCAACGCGGTTTTGGTCGTTGCCGCAGACATTGCGATCCCCCATCGCTCGTCTCGTGTGGAGCGGTCGGGGGAGGATTTCCCTGCGGACACGTCGCTTTCCTTGCAGGGTCCTTGCAACACCCTTGCCGCCCTGGTCAGCGGCGGGTTCCGGCCCGTCCCGGCGGTACCGCGCGCGGCTGCCGCGCCCCGCTCACACCGGCGCGCGGCAGCTCCTCTGCTCCACTACCCGGCCCGCCCCGCCCCCACCCCGCGCTCCGGCTCGATGCGGGACCACTGGGCCGTGGGGCGGCCGTTGGTGCGGAGGTGGTCGCCGTCGGACTGCCAGGGCTGGGGCCAGTGGGCCGGGGAGTCCTCCCAGGTTTCCTGGCGGCCGTGGGCGGTCAGGTCGAGGAGGTGGTAGGTGGGGGACATCACCTCGACGCCGCGGCCGGTGGTCCAGTACGTCTCGTAGACCCGGTCGCCGTCGCGCAGGTAGCAGGCCAGCAGGAACGGGCCGCGGCCGGCCAGGAGGGCCTCGGCGCCCTCCTGCACCGAGTACCAGGGCACCTGCCAGCCCATGAAGTCCCGGTAGTCGACGCTCTCCTCGTACGGGCCCTGGCAGAACGTGGCGTACGTGACGCCGCGCGCGTGCAGGTACGACAGTTCGCGGACCTGGCTGTTGTAGAAGGTGCAGCCGGAGCACTGGTCCGCGGCCGGGTGGCCGGTGTGCCACATGTGGTAGTAGGCGATGAGTTGTTGCCGGCCGTCGAACGCGTCGAGCAGCGTCACCTGCCCGTGCGGACCGACCAGGGGGGCCGCGGCGTCCACCGCCACCATGGGGAGCCGGCGGCGCGCCGCGGCGAGTGCGTCGCCGGCGCGGGTGTGGGCCTTCTCGCGGTCCCGCAGGGCGTCGATCTCGGCCTGCCAGGCGGCGCGGTCGACGACGGGGGGCAGGGCGGTCGGCGGGACGTTCCGTGGGGCGGTCGGCGAGGCGGGCGGTGCGGTGCGCGGCTGGTCGGTGGTCATGTCGTCCTCACGTCCTCAGGTGGTGTCGGGCGGTTCGGTGGGCGGGGCGGGGGCCGCGCGGTCGAGGTGTTCCTGGAGCGCGTCCAGGCGGCCGTCCCAGTCGCGGGCCAGCGCGGCCAGGAACTGCTGGGCGACCTGCATGGGCGCGGAACGCAATCGGTAGCGCACCCGGCGCCGCTCGCCCGGTTCCGCGGTGACCAGGCCGGTGTCGGCCAGCAGGTTCAGGTGCTTGGCGATCGCCTGCCGGCTGATCGGCAGCCGGGCCGCCAGGTCGGTTGCGGTCGCCGGCCCGGCCGCGGCGAGCGCGGACAGGATGGCCCGGCGGCTGGGGTCGGCCAGGGCCGTGAAGACCCGTTCGGCGACCGCTTCGAACTCGGTCGACCGCGGACCGCCGGCGGGCGGGGGCCCGGACAGCGGCGCGGGCGGCACGGCTTCGGGGGGCGTGGCTTCGGAGGGCATTGGGTCAGTATCGGAGGTGGGTGGGGCGGGGCGGGGCGCCGCGGGTGGGGCGGCCGGGTGGGGGCCGTGGGGGTGCGTGTGGGGGTGCGTGTGGGGGTGGGCTTGAGGGTGGGTGGGAGTGCGTGGGGGCTGGTGGGTGGGTGGCTGGTGGGTGGGTTAGGCCGTTGCTTGGTTGAGGTAGGCGACCAGTTCGCCCAACTCGCGGTCCCAGCCCTCCGTGTTCGCCTCGTACGGTGCGGCGCGGTCCGGCAGGGGCAGTTGGGCGAAGCCGGATTCGACGACGGTGAGGCGGGTGCCGGCGTCGGTGGGTTCGAGCGTGAACTCGACGTAGGTGCGGCGCGGGTCGTCCGCCGGCAGTCCGTGCAGTCGCCAGGTGAAGGCGAAGACCACCGGTTCCTCGACGCGCTCCACGCACAGGTCGGCGGTGAACCCGCCGTCCCAGCGCAGTTGCGCCGCCCCGCCGGGCCGCAGGTCGATGTCGGCGCCGTCGCCGAACCAGGCGCCCAGCCCCTCGGCCGTGGTCAGCGCCGACCACACCGCGCCCGGCGGCTGGGCGAGTTGCACGGTCCGCTCGATGCGGTCGGGGAATGCCATGGGGACCTCCAACATGTAGCAACCGTTCAGTTGCGACACTATGGCAACTGAACGGTTGCGTCAATGAGTTGCCCGTCCGCTGCCCGACCCTCCAGCCCTCCAACCGCTCAGCCGCCCCCACCGCCCGAGCGCTCAGCGGCTCAACCGCCCGCCCGTCGAAGGCGCCTTCGTTGCGCCGGCGACAGGTCCGCTTTAAGGGATTTAAAAACTGATGCCTCCACAGCCCTGGACAACCGCCGCTCAGCGTGCTTGTGGTTCACAGCACTTGGGGGCCGCCAGGGTGTGGAGAACTCTGCGTGGGCTCGGCGTACGGGTTTGCGCGCATGGGCAGCGCGTACGGGCTGCCTGTGGGGGCTGTCTGTGCGGGCTGCGCGTACGGGTCACACCCGCGGGCTCCGCGTACCGGCCACACGTACGGGCTCCGCGGCCAACGCCCCGCCCCCCACGACCCACGGCACCAGCGGCCCACCGCCCCGTAACCCCGTACCCCCGACCGCCGTTCTCCCCCAGATGGCGCACGGTGGTACGGCCGCGCCGGGTGCCGGTTCTGGCACAGTCCTACGCACAGGGGTGGGGCCGCGTGCCGCCCGCCGCTCCGGGCGCGCGCGTACCGACGCCGAGGGAGCGGCCCGTGAGGAGAACGATGGGTGTCGCCGCGGCGCCGACCGCTGACATCGCCGTGACCGGACTCGGGGTGCTCTCCCCCGCCGGGCTGACGCCGGACGCCAACTGGGCCGGGCTGTGCCGCGGGCGCTCGCTGGCCGCGTACGACGCGGAGCTGGCGGGTCTTCCGGTCGACTTCTGCTGTCGGGTGCCGGACTTCGACGCCCGGGCCGAGCTGGGCGAACGGTGGGCCCGGCGCACCGATCGCTTCAGCCAGTTCGCGCTGGTCGCCGCGCGTCGGGCGGTCGCGGACGCCGGGCTCGACCCGCAGACCTGGCAGGGCGAACGGGTCGGGGTGGTGCTCGGCGTCGGGTCCAACAGCCTCACCTCCTACCCGGCCGAGTTCGCCCAGCTCCACGACGGGCGGCCGGACCGGGTGTCACCGCTGGCGCTGCCGCGCAGCGTGCCGAACATGGCCGCCGGCGAGGTGGCGATGGACTTGGGGGCGTGCGGCCCCGGGTTCACCACCGCGAGCGCCTGCGCCTCCGGGACCACCGCCCTCGGCGTGGCCAGGGACCTGCTGCGCTCGGGCGCGTGCGACGTCGTCCTGGCCGGCGGCAGCGAATCGGGCTGCTGCCGCATGAGCGCCACCTGCTTCGCCCGGCTCCGGGCGCTCTCCCGGCGGTGCGCCGAACCGGAGCTCGCCAGCCGCCCGTTCGACGCCGAGCGGGACGGTTTCGTCCTCGGTGAGGGGGCTGCCGTACTGGTCATGGAGCGGTACGCGACGGCGCGGGCGCGCCGGGCCCGGGTCCGTGCGCTGTTGCGCGGCTACGGCGCGACCAGCGACGCGCACCACCCCATCGCGCCGCTCCCGGACGGCAGCGGCGCGGCGCGGGCGATCCGGGCCGCGCTGCGGGACGCGGGGTGCGCGCCGCGCGACATCGGCCAGGTCAACGCGCACGGCACGTCGACGCGGCTGAACGACGCCGCCGAAGCCGTGGCGCTCACCCGGGTGTTCGACCAGGGGCCGCCACCGGTGACGGCGCCCAAGAGCGTCATCGGGCACGCGCTCGGCGCGGCGGGGGCCCTGGAGGCCGCGTTCACGATCCTCAGCCTGGAGCACCAGACCATCCCGCCCACCGCCAACTTCGGCCACCAGGACGGCGACCACAAGCTGGACGTGGTCTCCGGGAGCCCGCGCCGCACACCGATGTCCGCCGCGATCTCCTGCTCGTTCGGCTTCGGCGGCCACAACGCGGTGCTGGTCTTCACCACCGAGTGAGGGTGCTCGTCCTCACCACCGAGTGAGCCGGTGGGTGCGGGGCCGGCGGCCGTGGGATCAGCCGCCGGTCGCGGGCTTGGACGCGCGGAGCGAATACATCAGGGGGATGCGCGGCTGGCCGGGTGGCAGCCGGTAGTAGGGGGTGCCGGCCACGCGTTGCAGCGAGCCGAAGCGGGCGAAGAGCGTCTTGTCGTGTTCGCGCAGGAACTCGATCCGCAGCCCCTGCGCGGCCAGGGCGGAGACCACCGCACCGAGCGGGTGCTGCCACTCCACGCTGCGGTTGTTGCGGGTGGGGGCGTCGAAGTCGGTGTAGGTGCCGGGGGTTTCGTCGATCCACGGCTCGCGGCTGAAGTAGTCGTGGGCGATGCGGCTGGCGCTCGCGTCGTCCAGGGCGTCGGTCAGCGGGTGGAACTCGGAGAGGTAGAGGAAGCCGCCGGGGGCGACGAGCTCGGCGGCCACCTGCGCCCAGCGCTCCAGGTCGGGCAGCCAGCACAGGGCGCCGATGCCGGTGTACACCACGTCGTACGCCGCGTCGGGCACGGCCGCGACCGCGTCGTAGACGTCGGCCGTGACGAAGCCCGCCCGGTCGGGGGTGAGGCCGAGCTCGGTGGCGAGGCCCCGGGCTGCGGCCACCGCGGGCTCGGAGAAGTCCAGGCCGACGACGCGGGCGGCGCCGCGCCGGGCGAAGGAGAGGGTGTCGAGCCCGATGTGGCACTGGAGGTGCAGCAGGCTCTTGCCCGTGACATCCCCGACCTCATCGATCTGAAAGTCACACAATGGGTCGCGGCCGGCGCGGAACGCTTCCAGATCGTAGTAATCGCTGGTCAGGTGGATGGGAACGCGCTCGTCCCAGCGAGCGCGGTTCGCCTCCCGCCAGTCTTTCGGGGCAATCGGACGGGCCATGTCGGGGAGGTTATCCACAGGCAGGAGGGCTCGCCAGCGAGTTGTCGCCCACCCGGCGCAGAATGGGGTCATGACTGAGAGCAGTGAAGCGGTGCGGGGCACGGCCGAGCAGCCGGGCGGGAGCACGGAGACCAGCACCCCGAAGGCCGCCGGGATCGACGGGGCGGCCGGCGGCATCGGGGCGTGGCCGGACTGGGAGAAGCGGTTCCGGGCGGCGCGCGTGGGCCTGCCCGACTGGGCCGAGGGCGCGCCGGAGCGGTCGCTGTTCGTGTCGAACGCCACGGGCACGTACGAGCTGTACGCCTGGGACCGCGACTCGGGCGAGCAGCGCCAGGTGACCGACCGGCCGAACGGCACCACGGACGGCGTGCTCGCCCCCGACGGCCAGTCGATCTGGTGGTTCTCGGACACCGACGGGGACGAGTTCGGGGTGTGGATGCGGCAGCCGTTCACCGGCGGCGACGACGAGCCGGCCGTCCCCGGCCTCGCCCCCTCCTACCCGGCTGGCCTGGCCCTCGGCCTGGACGGCACCGCGGTCGTCGGCCGCTCAACGGACGAGGACGGCTCCGTCATCCACGTCATCCCCCGGGCCGGCAGCGCCGGCGACGCCGCAGGTCAGGACGGTTCCGCGGCCGATGCGGGCGAGGCCGCAACAGCCGTGGAGATCTACCGGCACCGCCAGTCGGCGGGCGTCGGCGACCTCTCGCACGACTGCGAGCTGATCGCCATCGAGCACACCGAGCACGGCGACGCCATGCACTCCGCGATCCGCGTCGTCCGCCTGGACGGCAGCCCGGTCGCCGAACTGGACGACACCAAGGGCGGCACCGAAGAGCTCGGCCTGTCCGTGCTGGGCTTCGCGCCGGTCCCCGGTGACGTACGACTGCTCGTCGGCCACCAGCGGCGCGGCCGGTGGGAGCCGATGATCTGGAACCCGGTCACCGGCGAGGAGCGCGCGCTCACCATCGACCTGCCGGGCGACGTGGGCGCCGAATGGTATCCGGACGGCACCGCGCTGCTGGTCGACCACAGCTTCCAGGCCCGCAGCGAACTGTGGCGGTACGACCTGGCATCCGGCGAACTCACCCGGGTGGACACGCCCCGCGGCACGATCTCCGGGGCGACGGCGCGGCCCGACGGGTCCGTGGAGTTCCTGTGGTCGTCGGCCGAGCAGCCGCCGCAGGTCCGGTCGACCACCGGCCGCGTCGTCCTGGAACCGCCGCCGCTGCCCGGTGGTTCGGGCCGCGCCCCCGACTCGGTGCCGGTGACCGACGCCTGGGTGGAGGGCCCCGGCGGCCAGGTGCACGCCCTGGTCCAGCGCCCCGCGGGCGAAGGCCCCTTCCCCACCGTCTTCGACATCCACGGCGGCCCCACCTGGCACGACAGCGACGCGTTCGCGGCCGGCCCGGCGGCCTGGGTGGACCACGGGTACGCGGTGGTACGGGTCAACTACCGCGGCTCCACCGGCTACGGCCGGGCCTGGACGGACGCGCTCAAGCACCGCGTCGGCCTGATCGAGCTTGAGGACATAGCGGCAGTGCGGGAATGGGCCGTCTCCTCCGGGCTCGCCGACCCGAAACGGCTCGTGCTGTCAGGCGGCTCCTGGGGCGGGTACCTGACCCTGCTCGGCCTCGGCACCCAGCCCGACGCGTGGGCGGTCGGCCTGGCCGCAGTGCCGGTCGCCGACTACGTCACGGCCTACCACGACGAGATGGAGGCCCTGAAGGCGATGGACCGCACGCTCCTCGGCGGCACCCCCGACGAGGTCCCCGAGCGTTTCGCGGCCTCGTCCCCGCTGACCTACGTCGACCAGGTAAAGGCCCCGGTGTACATCTCGGCCGGCGTCAACGACCCGCGCTGCCCCATCCGCCAGGTCGAGAACTACGTCACCCGCCTGGAGCGCCGCGGCGCCGTGCACGAGGTGTACCGGTACGACGCGGGCCACGGCTCGCTCGTGGTCGAAGAACGCATCAAGCAGGTCCGAATGGAGATCGCGTTCGCGGAACGGTACGTGGGGCGGGCCGCCCAGCCCCGGGAAGCGGCGGACGGTGCCACCGCCGCCGTCGCTGCCGGGGAGGAACTCGGCGCGCTCTAGGACGCCAGGCGGGACAGCCGGGCCCTCGGCCAACCCGCCCATGCCGGTGGCACCGCCCGACGCCGGCATGGGCCCGACGCCGAGGCCCGGCACGCCCGGACCGCGGGGCGGGGGGTGGTGGGGGTGTGGCGTGGGTGGGGTGTGGCGTGGTGGGGATCGGTGTGGCGGGGGAGGGAGGGGGCGGGGGGCGGGGGGGGGGGGGGGGGGGGG